>NZ_JBYTAE010000047.1:0-46726 GCF_058787875.1 Hydrogenophaga sp. FW305-3-2-15-A-LB1
ACCCCCACCACCCGTTCTCACCTCGCCCGCCGCCGCGACCACCCTGAGCGTGAGCCTCAGCGTCCTGGCGCTCAAGGTCTCTGGCGCCTCGCGCAGCGTCAGCGTGGTGAACACCGGTGCCCACCCCGCGACGCTGGTGGAGGTCGACCCGGCGGTGGTGTTCCCGGCGGGCACCACCTACCTAAACCACTGCGCCACGCTGGCACCCGGCGCCACGTGCACCATCACCATCACGCCCGGTGCGGTGGCCAGCGCGCCGCCCGGTGCCCTGGCGCCGGTTCCGGTGTCCATGGCCGTGCGGGGCAGCAACACCAACACGCCAACGGTTCAGGTCCATGTGCTTGACTACGGCAGCGTCTACCAGGGTGGTCATGTCTTTGCCCTCGACGACGCCACGCCCCCCAGCGCGAGCATCGGCGGCAAGGTGGCCATTGCCGGCGACAGCACCGCGCTCTACAACTGGAGCCAGCACAACGTCGCGCCCGGCGCCGTGTTCGAAATCCCCGGCGTGACCGACAACTCGGCGGGGCCGCTGCCCTTCTGCAACGGCAAGTTCGACGGCGCCTGCAACACGCAGCGGATCGTGTCGGCCCCCGAGCATGTGGGCGTTCCCTTGACGGGTTACGCGGCGGGCGCCTGCCGCGCCACCATCAATGGCTATGCCGACTGGTACCTGCCGGCCATCTGCGAGCTCAGCGACAGCGCTTCCACCGGATGCACCAGCGGGGAGTCGGTGCAGGAGAGGCTGCACAGGCCCGGCCATGTCAGCTTTCCCACGAGCTGGAGTTCCACGCAATGGAGCGTGGGCCCGGTGGCCCTCGCCTGGTTCCATGCGTTCGCGCCCCCCGGTGGCGGTTCCGCCGGGATGTTCAAAGGCGTTCCCACCGCGGTCAGCTGCGTTCGACAACTCACGCACTGACCGGTTCAGGGCTTTTTATTCGACCGCTTCGACGATGCGGATGTCGCGCTCCGCGCCATTGCCCAGGGCCTTGAGCGCCAGCTGGTACTGCGGGCTGTCGTGCGCCCCGGTGGCCTGCGCCACGCTGTCGAATTCGATCAGCACGGCGCGCTGGTGGACCGCCGCTTCGTACACCTGCGCGGGCATGCCGCGCGCCAGGAAGCGCCCGCCCGCCGCCTGAATGGCAGGGCCGGCCAGCTTGGCGTATTCCGCCAGGGCGGCGGGGTCGCTGATCGAACGGTAGGTGGCCATCCAGTAAGCCTTGGGCATGTGATTTCCTCGTGTGGTTGTTGAGAGCAGGGATGAAGCCCGCAATGTACAGGCCGCGTCTTTTTCACATGCCACCCAGGGCCTTTTCGACCAGCCCGGCCAGGGCCTGAGCTTCGTCGCTCGGGTCCGCTCGCAAGGCGCACACGGTGCCCAGCCGGTCGGGCAGGTCTTCGTCCTGGCTGGCCTTGAGCTTGCCTTCGAGACGTTGGATGGGCAGCTCCACCCCGACGATGGCGCGCAGCATGCGGTCGACGTAGTCCGCGGGCGCATCGTCCACGCGCCACGGTGCGGGCCGGTCGGCCTCGTGCGTGGCCGTGAGCCGGTTCAGCATGTCCAGCAGCCAGTCCCGGTCGTCCACCGCGCGCGCGACGCCGTGCGCATGCGCCACTGTGTAGTTCCAGGTGGGCACGACCTTGCCGTGGGCCGCCTTGCCCGGGTACCACCCGGGCGAGATGTAGGCCTGCGGCCCCTGGAACATCACCACCGAAGGCGCGGCCGCGCCCAGCGCGCGCCAGATCGGGTTGGCCCGCGAGACATGGCCCACCAGCGTGCCGAATTCGCCTCGGCTGCGGTCCAGCAAGAAGGGCACATGGTTCGCCACCAGGCCGCCCGCGGTATGGCACACCCAGGCGCCCAGCGGGTGTGCCTCCATCAGGCCGAAGATCGCCTCGCTGTCATCGAGGGCGTGGTGCTTTGAAACGTACATGGTCCATCCTCAGGAAGTGGTGAATGCATGGCGCACCAGCAGCGCCGCGAGCACCCACATGGTGATGCCGATCAGCCCGTCCAGCACCTGCCACGCGCGCGGCCGCGCGAACCAGGGCGCCAGCCAGCGCGCGCCAAAGCCCAGCAGCCCGAACCAGCACAGGCTGGCCGTGCTCGCCCCGGCCACGAACCAGCCGCGCAGCGCGGCCGGCTGCTGGGCGCCGATGCTGCCCACCAGCAGCACCGTGTCCAGGTACACATGCGGGTTGAGCAGCGTGAACGCCGCCGCCTGCGCCACGGCCGCGCCTCGGCTCAAACCCTCACCCCCATCGGCGGCAGTCAGCTGCTGCGGCAGGCGCGCGCGCCGCAAGGCCCGCCAGCCGTACACCGCGAGGAAGGCCGCGCCCGCCAGCGCCAGCGCCCGCGCCAGGCCGGGGCTTTCGCCCAGCGCCTGCGCCATGCCCAGCACACCGGCCGTGATCAGCACCGCGTCCGCCACGGCGCAGAACAGCACCACGCTGCCCACGTGCTCCCGGCGCAGGCCCTGCCGCAGCACAAACGCGTTCTGCGCGCCAATCGCCACGATCAGGCCCAGGCTCAGCACCAGGCCTTGAATGAAAGTTGTCGTCATGCCCCGAGATTGCCAGTGCGGGGCTGTGAAGGCAAACTGTCTTCACTACATCCGATGAAGCAAAACTGAATCATGCTGGACTACGCCTCCTTGTCCGCCCTGGCCGCCGTCGTGCGCGAAGGCAGCTTCGATCGCGCCGCGCGCGCGCTCCATGTGACGCCCTCGGCCGTCTCGCAGCGCATCAGGCTGCTGGAAGAGCGCGTGGGCTGCGCGCTGGTGGTGCGCGGCCAACCCTGCGAAGCCACCGAAACCGGTCGGCGCCTGTGCCAGCACGTGGACCGCGTGAGCCTGCTGGAACAGGAACTGCAAGGCACGCTGCCCGCGCTCGCGCCCGAAGGCGTCGCGCGCGTGGCGCTGCCGGTGGCGGTGAACGCCGACAGCCTGGCCACGTGGTTCGCCCCCGCCGTGGCCGCGTTCGCGGCCCAGGCGCCCGTGCTCATGCAGGTGGCCGTGGACGACGAAGACCACACCTCGGACTGGCTGCGCAGCGGCGCGGTGCTCGCCGCCGTCACGGCCACCGCGCGCCCGGCCGTGGGCTGCAACAGCCGCCCGCTGGGCACCATGCGCTACCTCGCCACCGCCAGCCCCGCGTTCGTGCAGCGCCACTTTCCCCAGGGCGTGGGGGCCGGCAGCCTGGGCAAGGCGCCCAGCCTCGTCTTCAACACCAAGGACCAGCTGCAGGCGCGCTGGGCGCGCCGCCAGTGCCACCGGCACGTGGAGCTGCCCCGGCACACCCTGCCGTCGCCGCATGCGTTTGTCACGGCGGCCCTCGCGGGCATGGGCTGGGGCCTGCAGCCCGAGGTAATGGTGCGTGCCCATCTCAAGGCCGGCCACCTCGTTGAACTGGTGCCCGGCACCCCGCTCGATGTGCCGTTGCACTGGCAGCAGGCGCGCGCGGCCTCCACCTTGCTCGACGAACTCACGCGGCACCTCACGCGCGCCGCCGCGGCAGCGCTGTTGCCCCACTGACCAACCCCCGGGCTGTGTTCGCTACCCAACAGACGACCTGGTCGCCTACGCAAATACTGGTCTGATGGACGCCTCAACCGGTTGCCACCATGGCTGACATCTACCTGGTCGATGACCACGTGATGTTGCGTGAAGGCCTGCGCAATGTGTTGGAGAAAGCCGGGCACCGCGTCGTGGGCGAAGCAGGCCACCCGGCGGCGGCCATCGCCGACATCGCCCGCCTGCAGCCTTCGGTGGTGCTGCTTGATCTGCACCTCGAGCCCGACTCGGGCTTTGACGTGCTGGAGGAGGTGCAGCGCCGCAAGCTGCCGTCGCGCGTGATCATGCTCACCATGTCGGCCAACCCCCGGCACGTGGTCGAAGCCTTGCGGCGCGGCGCCCTGGGCTACGTGCTGAAAGACTCGGCATCCCTCGAGCTGCTCAACGCCGTGGAGGTGGTCGCCAACGGCCACCGGTACCTCTGTCGGCGGGCATCCACGCTGGCGGTGGAAGGCCTGATGGCCGAATCCCGATCGGCCGCCGTGCTCTCCCTGTCGGCGCGGGAAAGGCAGGTCATCCTCATGGTGGTTCGGGGCCTCACCAGCGCCGTCATCAGCACGAAGCTGGACCTCTCGCCCAAGACCGTGGAGTCCTACCGCGCCCGCATCATGGCCAAGCTGGGCGTGGACGACGTGCCCGCCCTGGTGCGCCTGGCGGTGCGCGAGGGCTTGATCGGCGTCGAGGACTGAGCCCGTCTTTCAGAACCGCAACCACCCGCGCCGCGCGAGGTGGTGCAGCACCAGCCCCACGGCCAGGCCGATGGCCACGTTCCACAGGCACAGGCCGGCCGTGGCCAGCACCACCAGGCGGTCGTTTCTGGCCGCACCCAGCGCGCCCGCGCCCAGGGCCAGCTGCGCGCCGGTGAAGAACAGGATGACGCCCAGCACCGCCGGCGGGAAGAGCTGGAACAGCACGTGCACCGAGTCGCTGAAGAACAGCGCCAGCGCCAGCAGCACGGCACCCAGAATGACCACGGCCCCGCCGGTGCGCGCGCCGAAGGCCACGTGGCCGGCCATGCCGCCCGCGCCATGGCACATGGGCACGCCGCCCACGGTTGAGCTGAACACGTTCATGAGGCCGGTCGACACCGCCACCTTCTTCTCCGTCACCGGCGCGTGTGGGAACAGGCGGTTGTTCTCCTCCTTGATCGCGATCACCGCATTGCCCAGCGTCAGCGGGATCTGCGGCAAGGCGAGAAACACGACGCCGATGAACAGGTCGTTCCACGAGAGCGAACCCAGGGCGAAGGTGGGCGTGGTCAGTTGCACGTTCGCATTCGCCAGCGCCGAGCCCAGGGCCGGGTTCTGGTACAGGCCCACCGCCGCGCCCAGGGCCAGCAGCACGAACATGGCGGGAATGGCCCGGGTGCACATCAGCGCCAGCGTGACGGCGCCCGCCACGGCGGCCAGCACCCAGGCTGTCTGCATCATGCGCACGCCTTCGAGCATGAAGCCCAGGCCCAGCCCGAGCACGATGCCCGCCACCACGGTGGGCGGCACCAGGCGCGAGAGGGTGCGCGCCGCGCCCGTGAGCCCGAGCACGAGCCACACCGCGCCCGTCACCAGCGCCGCCGCCACCACGGTGCCGGGTGTGATCACCGCCGTCTGCGCCGCCTGCGCCACCGCCACCGCGCCAATGGCCTTCATGGGCTGCACCGGGAACGGCGTGCGGTAGTACAGGCCGCAGACCAGCATGGCCACGCCGAACGCGAACAGCACGCCCGTCGGGTCCATCTTCAGCACGCCGATGTAGGCCGCCAGAAAGGGAATGAGCGTGCCCAGGTCGCCGAACGCACCGGCCCACTCCATGCGGTCGAATCGGTTGGCCGGTCGTGCCAGCGGCGCGGTGGTGTTGGCGGAAGGTTCGGTGCTCATCAGGGGTGCCAGTTTGACACCACCGGTGGCGTGTTCGCCGAGCGGCTGCCCGCGAGCGCATACGACAGTTCGTTGGCCGCGCGGATCACGTGCTTGGCGTATTTCTCCAGCTTGGGCTTCGTGAGCCGCGAGCCCGGCCCCGAGATGCACATGGAACCCAGCAGCCGCCAGTTCAGGCCGAACACCGGCGCCGACACGCTCGACACCTCGGGTTCGCGCTCGCCCAGCGAGAGGTGGTAGCCGCGCTTGCGGATCTCTTCGTAGGGCTCGCCGCGCTGCCCGCTGAACGCCAGGATCACGCGGCCGGGCGAGCCCTTGTCCAACGGCAGGCGCTCGCCGATGCGCACGTGGTGGCGCACCGCCTGCGCGCCTTCCACACGGGCGATGCAGGCGCGGATGTTGCCCTCGCGCACGTAGAAGGTGGCGCTCTCGCCGGTGAGCTGCACGAGCTCGCGCAACACCGGCTCCACGGCGAAGTTCACGTCGAAGCCGCGCTGGTAGCGCGCGCCCAGCCAACCCGTGGCCGGCCCCAGGCGCCACTGGCCGTCCTCGGCCTGCACCATGTAGCTGGAGAGCGCGAGCGTGCGCGCCAGGCGCAGCGCCGTGGTCTTGTGCATGCCCGCGCGCCGGCTCATTTCCGCGAGCGACAGCGTGGCCTCGCCGGCCTGGAAAGTCTCCATCAGCGAGAGTGCCCGCGTCACCGCGTTGACACCCCCGGCAGCGGGTTCATCATCGTCTTTGGGAGGATTGCGCACCATGCACCTCGTTTCGTTCCGTGAAACGGCATTGTACTGAACGCAACTCCTCCCTACAGTCCGGTCCCACGGCCAACGTGGTTGGCTGAACAACTGGAGACAAGCACCGTGATCATTTCCCGCCGCATCCTCGCCGGCCTCGCGCTGGCATCCGTTTTCGTCACCACCGCCCATGCCCAGGCCTGGCCCAACAAGCCGGTGCGCCTGGTCGTGCCCTTTCCCGCGGGTGGCGGCACCGACCTGATCGGCCGCGAGGTCACGCAGAAGATCAGCGAGACCACCAAGTGGTCCTTCATCATCGACAACAAGCCCGGCTCGGGCGGCAACATCGGCATCGACAACGTGGCCAAGTCGCCCGCCGACGGCTACAGCCTGGTGCTCGGCCAGACCAGCAACCTCGCCATCAACCTCAGCCTGTACAGCAAGCTGCCCTACGACCCGGTCAAGGACCTCACGCCGATCTCCATGGTGGCCAGCGCGCCGCTGGCGCTCGTGGTCTCGGCCACCTCGCCCTACAAGACGTTTGCCGACCTCGTCGCGGCGGCCAAAGCCAAACCCGGCGCGCTGAACTTCGCCACCTCGGGCAACGGCACCGTGGCCCACCTGGCCATGGAGATGTTCCAGAAAGAAGCCGGCGTGAAGCTCATGCACGTGCCCTACAAAGGCGCGGCCCAGGGCATCAACGACGTGATCAGCGAGCGCGTGGAGGTTTATGTGTCGTCCATCCCCACGCTCATCGGCCACATCAAGAACGGCAAGATGCGCGCCCTGGCCGTCACCTCGCTCAAGCGCGTGGACGACCTGCCGCAGACGCCCACCATCGCCGAGTCCGGCTACAAGGGCTTCGAGGCCGTCACCTGGTTCGGCATCCTCGGCCCGGCCAACCTGCCCAAGGACGTCACGGCCCGCCTCAACACCGAGATCAACAAGGCCCTGCAACTGCCCGCCCTGCAGAAACAGCTGAGCGACCAGGGCGCTGACGTGGCCGGCAGCACCCCCGAAGCCTTCGCCAAGCTCATCGGCGACGACATCGTGCGCTGGGGCAAGGTCGTCAAGGACTCCGGCGCCAAGCTCGACTGATTCACTTCCTTCAGGACCCCTACCGTGACCACCACCCCCGACATCCTCCGCGACTTCGAGCGCGTTCCCCCGCACATCGTGCAGCAGGCCGGCGCCTACCAGGCGGCCATCCTGGCCGACGTGGCCGGCCGGCGCGGCGCGCTGCACGGCCGCATCACCGCCCTTCGCCCCAGCATGAAAGTGGTGGGCACCGCGTTCACCGTGGAAGTGCGCCCCGGCGACAACCTGATGATCCACGCCGCCATCTCGCTCGCCCAACCCGGCGACGTGCTGGTGGTGGACGGCAAGGGCGACCAGACCGCCGCGCTCATGGGCACCATCATGATGACCGCGTGCCAGAAACTCGGCATCGCCGGCGTGGTGCTCGACGGCGCCGTGCGCGACTCGCTCGAACTCGAGGAAATGGGCTTCCCCGTGTTCAGCGTGGGCACCAACCCCAACGGCCCCACCAAGCTCGTGCCCGGCCGCATCGGCCACCCCATCTCCATCGGTGGCGTCACCGTGCACCCCGGCGACCTCGTGCTCGGCGATGCCGACGGCGTGGTGATCGTCGAGCGCGAGAAGATCGAAGCCCTGCTGCCCCTGGCCGAGAAAAAGGTGAAAGACGAAGCCGCGCGCATCGCCGCCATCCAGCAGGGCGACACGGCCGCCAAATGGCTGGACGCCGCGCTGCGCTCGGCCGGCGTGCTCAAGGAAGGGGAGCGGCTGTGAGCTCCACCAGGCCCGCCATCCTCGTCACCGCCGCCGACCTGGCCCCACAAGCGCTCGCGCTGCTGACCGATTTCGACATCGTCTATGCCGGCAAGACCCCCAGCGAGCAGGACATCGTCGCGCTCTGCCAGCAACACGACCCCGTCGCCATCATCGTGCGCTACGGCAAGGTGGGGGCAGAGGCCATCCACGCCGCGCCTTCATTGCGCGTGATCTCCAAACACGGCAGCGGCACCGACACCATCGACAAAGTGGCCGCGACAGCGCGCCACGTGGAAGTGCGCGCCGCCGTGGGCGCCAACGCGGCGGCCGTGGCCGAGCAGGCCATGGCGCTGCTGCTGGCCTGCGCCAAGTCCGTGCCGGCCCTGAACGCCCGCATGCACTCGGGCCACTGGGACAAGGCCACGCACAAAAGCGTGGAACTGGCCGGCCGCACCATCGGCCTCATCGGCCTGGGCGCCATCGGCCAGCGCTTCGCGCGCATGGCCAAGGCGCTGGACATGCGGGTGATCGGCTTCGACCCCTACGCGAGCAAGGTGCCGGCCGACATCGAGGTGGTGGACCTCGACACGCTCTGGCGCGAGTCCGACGCGATCTCGCTGCACTGCCCATTGACCGACGACAACCGGGGCCTGCTCAACCGCGACACCCTGGCGCGCTGCAAACCCGGCGTGCTCATCGTCAACACCGCGCGCGGCGGCCTGGTGGACGAAGCCGCGCTGCTGGACGCCGTGCGCTCAGGCCACGTGGCCTCGGCCGGGCTGGACAGCTTCGCCATGGAACCCATGGTGGCCGACCACCCGTTCCGCGACGAAGACCGCATCATCCTCAGCCCGCACATCGGCGGCGTCACGGCCGACGCCTACGTGAAGATGGGCCTGGCGGCCAGCGAAAACCTGCTCGTCGTGCTGCGCGAGGCAGAGGTCTCGGCGGACCGCTGAGCCCGATCGGGTTCAAGCCGGAAGAAACAGCGCCACCGCGCCGGCCACCACCCCCACGATGGAGCCGAGCGTGAACAGCAGCCCGGCATCGCGCGCGTTGTCGGCCTTGCGTTCGTTCCAGGCCAGCCACAGCAGCAGGGCGGCGATGGCGCCGATGGTCAAGGCGTAGTCCAGTGAAGTCATGAAGATGCGTCCGATAGAGAAATAGGGAAGGGCACGCGCGGCGGCGGCGCGCCCCGCGGCCTCCTGGGCCAGGAGGGCACGGCGAGGCAACGCGGCAGCGGCGTCGTCAGGCGAGGAAGAGGGGGGTGGCGCACCAACCGGCGCGCCAGGCGTCACGCCAGGGCGGCAGGTGGCGCGCGGGCCAGGTAGCCGAGGGGCGCGGGCTCGGGCAGCCTCGGGCCACGGCGGTCGGGGGCCTCGCCCCCGGGGGTGTCGAGCGTGGTGAACGTGACGCTGACCACCGGCAGCGCGCCATCGGTCCCCTTCGCCCCCATCTTCTTGGCAACGGGGCGCAGGGCCGCCATCGCAGACCGCCCCGCCGCCGTCATCACCGCCTGGCGCAACGGCGTGCCGTCGTCCTGGGCGTAGGGGTGGGGCGCGTGCGCGCTCAGGCGCGCCGCCGGGTTCCCCAGGGAAACACCCAGAAGAACCAGCAAAGACAGCAGCGCGGCAGTGAACGCACGGTTCATCGACATGGCCGCCGGATTGTAGGTGGCGCTACGGCGGCGAAGAAGAAGATGCCGCCGCTGACTTCCTCTCCACCTGCGCCTGCAGCACCGTGGTGGTGTCCGTCAGCGCGCCGAGCTGCCGCTGCATCTCGGCATTCAGCGTGTGCAGCAACGAGCCCAGCTCCGAGCGCGAGGGTGGCACAGCGTCGTCCACCTCGTGCTCGTACTCCGGCGAGATGAAGCGCTCCAGCGCCTGATAGGCCTTGAAGGTGATCGACAGCTCGGTCACCTGGTTGGCCGCCTGCAGCGCGAGCGACGAGACCCGCGCCTCGGTCGCGTCGGCCGATGCGGCAGCGCCGAGAACGCGCACGCCGCGCGGCTTTCTGGTGGGGATGGTGCGTTGGTCCGCCATGAGGTCAAAGCCTGAATGGCTGGCGCCTCAGCGGCGGCCGTTGTTCTTGTCGGCCAGCGCCTGCAGCGCCAGCAGCGTGTCGAACAGGTCGATATAGCGGCGGCTCGCCTCGTCGTGAAGCGCCTTGCGTCGCTCGTCGTGGACGGCATGGACGATGTCGTCATCGACCTGGCTTTCCAGGGACAGGCCCAGCCGGTTGAGCCGGTGGAAGGCTTGAGCGGTGAGGTCGGAGACTTCGTGCGCGAAGCTCTTGGGGCGCAGGCGAGCGAGCGCGTGTTGGAAAGAGAGGCGAAGGTTGATGGCCATGTAGAGGCTCCCCGGGATACGGATTGCGACAACCGTCGCCCCTCTTGTGGAGGGGCGGCGGCCCGAACGGGTTGGTCTACCGGGCAGTCCCTGCGGGAACCGGCGAGTCTCGCGACTCCCCGCTCGAGCCGCCAAAAAGCAGCACGAGCGAAAAAGCCGCAGAACTCTGCGGAGGAGGCCTGCGGCTTTCGCTGCAGGAACTGCGGACGGGAGACCAATCCCGATCACGCCTTTTTTGGACGCGATCGGCGGAGTATAGCTAGGGATATGTAATGCAAATGGCCGAATTTGGCCTTGCGCCATCGCATGGTTAAAGTGGGTGGCCGGTCTGCAGCGATTGCTGAAGGCCACACTCGCGAACCGAACGTGCAATTTGCACCACATTGCAGTCATTCAGTCTAGTCATGACGGGCCACGGCTTGCTGGCAGTGGTTCCATGGCTAAACTGACTTAAATGAGCTTGTAGTAGCGGCGAAGGGCCAGCTGAATAGTCCGGCCTAAGCGACTGTGGTCGGACCCGCGACCACCATACGGGGCGATTCAATAAAAGAGAGACCTACAACGATGGCTTGTTCAAGAGGGGCTGCTTCGCCTGATTTGCATACGCAGCGGCGGCTCTTTTCCGCATCGGCGGGTTACTGCCAGAACCCCGGCTGTGCCAATGAGCTTTTCATAGATGCCGCAGGCAAGTCGATCCACATCGCCGAGATGGCTCACGTTTTTGCCGCCAACGACGGCGGTCCTCGTGCCGATCCCCATCTCAGCGCAGAAGAGCGTGGCGCTTTCGAAAATCTGGTCATGCTTTGCGCGAACTGCCACACCATGGTAGACAAGGCGCCGCAGGCATTCACAGACGCAATGATGTTGGGGTGGAAACGCGAACACGCTAGCAAGCTTCAGCAGCTATTCGGAGCGGTGAAGTTCGATACTCGTGGTGATGCTCGACAGGTCATCGAGCCTCTCTTGGCTCAAAACCACGCGATCTTTGACCAATACGGCCCACACATCGAGGCCGCTCGCAACCCAGAGAGCGGCGCGGCAGAACAATGGAAGCGCAAGATGCTGACACGCATCCTGCCAAACAGCAGGCGGATACTTGCGATTCTCGACGCCAACCGTCATCTGCTGAAAAACGGTGAGATGGCAACGCTCGAGCAATTTCGGCAGCACATTGACGACCTCGAAGCGTTTCATATCGAGGGGAAAAATGAAGACGCGTCTCGCTTCCCTGCCGAATTTCAGAAAGTCTTGGAGAACTGACCTATGAACGGGGACTTGACCCAGTGGGTAGCAGGGAGGTTAGCGGAGAGCCAGAACCTCGAAGTGGTAAATCGATCTCCCGAGGGATACTTGGTCGTTAGGTCAAAGACCGACTACACATTTGTCGTCGCTGTCTTGAGCGTGCCCAGTGACAGGGTGATCGAACCGGCCGACGTTGACCCACTCTTCTCCAGAGGCACTATGCCGCAGCTAGTAGTAAACGTACCCTCCAAGACCTTGTGGAGCGGTGTTGCCATCCACCGCATCCATACGGCATCTGCTGCGTTCGGGACCTTGGGCGATGTAGCGCGCGCTGCCGCAACCGGAGATGCCGGCTCCTACCGGGATAGGGGCATGGGCTTCTTTATCAGGGCCATGAAGCAGCACTCAAATGTCACGGGTCTTTCCTACATCTACGACTCTGTCATCAAAGTCGAGCGCAAGCGCGGGGGGAGCATAGCCGTTGCTGTAATTGACGCGTACAACATGAGCGCAGAGGACGTGCGATATGCAAGGGAGCGCATCGGCCGCTTTGATGTGATCGTCAAGTCTTCCAACTATGGCTCAATCACCGCACAAGCGCAGGCTGCAGCCATTGACATGGGGGCGCAAGCTCTGAGCTTCCGAGATTTGATGAAGCGGTTGGGCTCGTGATTCGCCAGGACGTCGTCACCCGCCTGCGGGAACTCGCCGTCTCCCTCGGACCGACGGCCTATGACACCGAATGGCATCTTTTCGGTTCTGTCGAGCGAGACGATCCGGGTGCAAAGGATATCGACCTTATGATCATTTGCAGCGGTGACGACCAAGCTGATGCGCTTCGAGGAGCCATAGATCCCGATGCGTTCGCCTTACCTCTTCATCTTGCCCTTCTGACCTTCGATGAAGCCACTGAGACCGACGCGATCCGCTTACAACGCTGCCATGTCATCTTCCCATGAGAGGTGAGATGCATTCAATACATCGCTCTGTCAACTGTGTGCACGCTTGCCCGCTGCGCTTACAGCGCTGGTGATTACTCCCTGGGACCGGCAGCTTTCAATGTTGGTGTCAGTGAGCACAAGAAGTCGTGGAGTAATCGCCGCTCGCTTTGGCAAGGCAATAACGGGAAAAATCTAGGCCGAAGCCCAGCGCAGGATATGCTTGCAAAAGGAGGATGACGCTAGTGGAGATAACGCGAACGCCGGGCGAACGTGCCCTAATGGCTTGGGCGGTGCTGGGCGACACCGTCAAACGTGCAGATCTCTATGAGGGGCTGTTCGGATTCATTCGTCCACTTGCCGACTCGCGAGCCGGCAGCCGATTCATTCCCTCTGAGCTGTGCGATGCGCTTCGTGATGCGTATGGGCTGAGCATGCCGGTTCTGGTGATGGAGTCGCTTTCCGAGCGACTCCATCGTGCAGGACTGCTAGTTGTCCATACGCAGACGCGGGACGCCACTGTCTACACCTATGCCAAGAGTAGTGAGGATGAGCCAAATCTAGTTACGAAGGCTGCGGTGTCCGAAGTACTCTCTCGATTCCGAGCATTTATAAGGCATCGAAGTAGCGAGCTAGCGCAAAGAACGGATGCAATACTCGATCACGAATTCTTCGAGCGACTGATGCATGTTGACTCGTTGGCATTGCTTAGTCGGAGAGATTCACCGGAAGCGCCTAAGCGCACTGGAAAGACCATCACGTTGAGCAGACCAGCCGGGGACGCTGCAGATGCAGACATGAAGTCCGATGGCGCCGGCCAAATGCAAGAACATCTCGACTATCTGTTTGCCACCTACTTGCTCCAGGTACGTGACAGTTCGCCGGATGGGTTCCAATTGCTCTGCGAGATTGCGGGCGCAAATCTCGTTGCAGAGAGCTTGCTAACGTACAAGGATCCGCCCAAGAGAGGCGAAGCGCTTCAAGGACTGGACATTTACTTGGATGCGCCGCTCTGCATGGACATCCTGGGAGTGAATATCGGGCGTGATGCATACGGTGCCGAGCTGGCAAAGTCACTAGTTTCGAGTGGCGCGCAATTGTGTGTGTTTTTGCATAGCGTCAGCGAGGTTGAGCGCGTTCTCGACGCGCGTAGATTGAGTTACTTGCAAGGTACTGCCACCGGTCCCAGTGTGTACTCAGTTGAGCCACCGTTGGTGCGGGACCGCGTGCGCGCGATTGTTGGGCATGTCGAACAGACACTGGTGGATAGACTGGGTTGCCGGATTGTCGATGCTGCTATAGCCGTGCCCGAGGCCATACGCGCAAGAGTAGGCGCAGCCGAGGAGGCCGCCATAAGGGGAAGTCTGGCTGGTTGGAACAGTAGCGAGGGGCGAGAGGTCGACGTCGCTAGCGTGTGCGATCTGATTAGGCTTCGCAGTAGTCGTGAGGTGCCAACGAAGCTAGCCAGTGCAGGCCCAACACTAGTCACTCGGAATCCGGTGCTGAAGCGGACGGCCAATGATGCGTGGAAAGGTTGGTTGATGCAGACCCAGCGGGCAACCAACGATCGGGTGAAGCGCATGGCTCCTCTCGCGATTGCCGACCGGCATCTCGCTGGCCTGATTTGGATTACACAGGGGGGAAGCATTGGAGCAGTCAGCCGTGAACTACTTGTTGCGAATTGTTCGGCGGCAACTTCCTTGCGACGTGACGTGGTGGTGCGTGTCCACAACACGCTCCTGGAGACCTCGCCAGAAGACGCCAAGATTTTTGCTGCGGTTATTTTGGACCAACGAGCGGAGCGGGCTTTAATGGATGCGACGTTTGGTGATCTACGGTTAGTGAGCGATGACAGCGTTCTTGAGCTTTTGGCAACTATCCGAAGAGCCACGGCCGCAGAGATTACGGCGGAGAAAAACCTGGAGATTGAGCGCGCTACCAACGATCGAATACGTGTCGAGTCGGAACTGGCGACGAGCAACGCTGAGCTCGCGGAGGTAAAGGCGGGAGTTGAACTAGCTAGACAACGCGCCAGAAAAGCTGCTCGTAGAGTGCGGCTCCTAGATCAGATCAAGGCGCGTTATTGCTTCGAGAAGGCGTGTACAGCGCACAAATGGGCGGGTGCGGGTATTGGCGTGGTTCTGACAGTCCTCGCTGTAGCAGCGCAGATATGGCTCCCAACGATGCTGAAAGACGCACCCCCGGGATCCTTGATGAGTTGGTTTGCAAGTGCGTGGTGGGTTCCAGTCCTTCTGTTCGCAATTCCAACGCTGCTGGGGTTATACGAGATGCCCGACTTGATCTTTGGAAAAACGAGGACAAAGTTTGCAGACTGTCTGTTCGGGCTGTTATTGCGCCGACATCGAGTTGGGCACTCAACGGTTGGCGCAGAGTGGGACTATCGGCAGGGAACTATCAAGTTTCTTCAGAGGCAGGACCAAGCGACGGTCACGGCCACTGTTGATAACGTTTAGTCAATCGCGGAGACCAATGCGCTTCCCTGCTCCGTGCCACGGGAACCGACGAACGCCATTCAGTAACTGACCTCCTAGTTGCCCGGCATCAAAAAGAGGTCTTCGACGGCCATCCAGCGTTGTCGATTGCTGCATAGTCGCGGCTACGACATCTGATGGCGCTCGCCCTCAACCACAACTTCTAAATGTCTGCAATGTGGTGCAAATCGCACGTCCAAGGCGTCGGCACATCCAGCAGCAACCAGTCTGTAGCAGTCCCATACGGAGCCAGTGGAACGGATGACGATGGGGCGCTAGCGCGGGCTGGCAGCAGGCCTCAGCCGAACCGCTGGGCAGATCCGAAATCGCCGATCGGTTGCAAATGGCTGACGAGGCTGCCGTCGGCTTGCACGCCATGAAGGTAGAAGCCCGGCGGCTCGAAGATGAAGGCGGGTTCGCTTTCCGGCAGCAGCCCCAGGGCGATCTGGTGGGCGGTGGAGGGCGCGGTCATCGCCAGCGTGCCGCCGAAGCGCCGCAGGATCGTGCGGTGCAGATGACCGCACAGCAAGCGCTCCACCTGCGGGTGCCGCGAGACGATGCGTTCGAGTTCCTCGGCGCCTTCGCGCAGACCCATGCCGTCCATGAAGGCGATGCCGGTGGTGAAGGGCGGGTGGTGCAGGGCGATGAGGGTGGGCATCTCGGGCTGGGCGTCCAGTCGCTTGCTCAGCCAGTTCAACCTCGCGGCGCACAAGGTGCCGAACGGTTTGCCCGGCACGGTCGTGTCCATTGAGAGCAGCCGATGGCTGCCGAGGTCAAGCTCATAGAGCACGAACGCCGCGATCGTGCCGTCGTCTTCGGGGTTGCCTTGCAGGTACGCATGGTCGGGAAACGCTTCGCGCAGTTGGGGCACCGAGTCGTGGTTGCCGGGCATCAGCCAGTAGGGACAGGGCAGTGGCTCGAGCAGTTCGCGCAGGTGCCGGTATTCGTCGAGCGAACCCTGGTCCACGAGGTCGCCGGTGATCAGCACATGGCTCGGGCGTGGTGTGATCTGGTTGACCCGCTCGACGGCCTGGGCGAGGTACTTCGCTGTGTCGATGCGCCCCATCAGGCGCATGCCCGGCGCCACCACATGGGGGTCGGAGAGTTGCACAAGGTTCAGGCGCGGTGTTTCCTGGTTCATGGCGTGGGGCTCGGGTGGGGTGGCGGTGCTGGCGAAACACGCGCTCATTCTCACGCAAGATGACGCCCGGCTACACCGTCACGATCTCATCATTCAGCGCCTCTTCCACGATCTGCCGCGTGAGACTCGGCGCGAAGTTCTCGATGAAGCTGTACGCATACCCACGCAGCCAGGTGCCGCGCCGCACCGCGAGGCGGGTCACGTTGATTTCGAACAGGTGCCGCGCGTCCAGCGCGTGCAGGTGGCGGTCGCGGTCGGGGTCCACCGCGATGCTGGCGACGATGCCCACGCCCATGCCCAGTTCCACATAGGTCTTGATCACGTCCGCGTCCATGGCGGTGATGACCACGTTGGGCCGCACGCCTTCCTTGTCGAACGCGTCGTCGATGTGCGATCGGCCGGTGTAGCCCTGGTCGTAGGTGATGATGGGGTGTTCGGCCAGCTGTTGCAGCGACAGCGGGCCCTCCACGCGCAGCAGCGGGTGGCCGTGCGGCACCACGACGCTGTGCGTCCAGCGGTAGCAGGGCAGCGTGACGAGCTGCGGGTAGTTGGCCAGTGCTTCGGTGGCGATGCCGATGTCGGCTTCGCCCGCGATCAGCATCTCGGCCACCTGCTTGGGCGAACCCTGGTGCAGGTTGAGCGTGACCTGCGGGAACAGCGCGCGGAAGTCGCGCACGGCGTGCGGCAAGGCGTAGCGCGCCTGCGAATGGGTGGCGGCGATCGAGAGGCCGCCTTCGAGGCGCGAGACGAATTCCTTGCCGGCCTGCTTCAGGTTGTCGGCTTCCTGCAGCAGGCGTTCCACGATGGGCAGCAGCGTCTGCCCCGGCCCGGTGAGGCCAGTGAGGCGCTTGCCCGCGCGGGCGAAGATGGTCACGCCCAGCTCGTCTTCCAGCTCGCGGATCTGCCGGCTCACGCCGGGTTGCGAGGTGTAGAGCATGGCGGCAACCTCGGTGAGGTTGAAGCCGCTGCGCGCCGTCTCTCGAACCGATCTGAGTTGCTGGAAGTTCATGGCGTTGTCGTCAGAGCAAGGCGTCTGCCCAGATGTTTTTGGCCCAGGACCGGGCGTACTGGCCTTCGAGCGCATTGGCGGTGGGCGTGAGGCCACCCGCGCCGTTCACGGCCACGAGTGTTTTCTGTTCGGTGTTCCATTTGTGCACGCTGGCCACGTGCACCACGTCGGTGTCGCTCACGAAGCTGTAGCAGGTGTTGGCGATGATGGGTTCGGCGTTCACCGGCCGGCCCTGGATGAGCGCGATCACCGCGTCGGCCGCCACCTTGGCGTGGTTGTTGGCCATGAAGCCGGACTTGGGCATGCCCGGTGCCGAGAGCGTGGCGTCGCCCAGCACATGGATGCCCGGGGCCACGGTGGATTCGAAGGTCTGGAAGTTGACGCCGCACCACTTGTTGTTGGCGGTGATGAGCCCGGCGGTCTGCGCGATGCGCCCGGCCTGCTGCGGCGGCACCACGTTGAGCACGCCCGCGCGCACGGTTTCGAACTGCAGTTCCACGGTGCGGTTGGCCGCGTCCACGCGCACGATCTCGCTGTTGGGCTTGTATTCGACGATGCCGGGGTAGAGCTCGTTCCAGGCCTTGAGGAACAGGGCCTTCTTGGAGGTGATGTCCGGGTTGGCGTCGAGCACCAGCACCTTGCTGCGCGGCTTGTGCTGCTTGAAGTAGAAGGCCACTTGCGCGGCGCGTTCGTAGGGGCCGGGCGGGCAGCGGTAGGGTGCCTTGGGAATGTGCAGGGCGTACACGCCGCCGTCGGGCAGGGCTTCGAGCTGCTTGCGCAGGGCCACGGTCTGCGGGCCGGCTTTCCAGGCGTGCAGCACCTGGTTTTGCGCTTCGGCGCTTTGCAGGCCGGGCACCTGGTCGAACTGGAAGTCCACGCCGGGCGAGACGATGAGGCGGTCGTACTTCAGTGTGTCGCCGCGTGCCAGGCGCACTTCTTTCCTGGCCGCGTCGATGGCGGTGGCCTCGTCGCGCACCACGCGCACGCCGTGCTTTTTCTGCAGCGCGTCGTAGCCGGTGGTGAGGTTCTCGATCTTTTCCGTGCCGCCGAGCACGAGGTTGCTCAGCGGGCAGGAGACGAAGGCGGCTTCGCGTTCGACCAGCACCACCTCGATCTCGGGCGCCCATTGGCGGATGTACTTGGCGGCGGTGGCGCCACCAAAGCCGCCGCCGATGACGACGACGCGGGCCTTGGGCGCGGACGAAACCGAGGCGCAGCCCGGCAGGGCCAGGGCGGCCACGGTGCCGCCGGCGGCGGCGAGGAAGTGGCGGCGTTGCAGCAGTTGCTTCATGGGGTGGGCTCCTTGTTGTTATTTGGATTGGCGCGCGAAGTGGGCGGCCAGGCGGTCGAGCTCGGCGTCGGTGTAGCCCTTGGCGTGCTGGTGCATCACGGTGGCGGGCAGCGTGCCTTGCTTGTAGGCCCGCAGCTTCTGCAGCAGCACGGCCTTGTCCTGCCCTGCAATGGCGGGAATCGCGCTGTTGCTCTTGCCGTCGGTGCCGTGGCAGGCCGCGCACGAGGCGGCCCAGGCGCGGGCCTGGAGGTCGGGCGCGGTCTGCGCCTGCGCGGCGCCGCCCAGCAGCAGGGTGGCGGCGAGGCCGAGGAGTCTCTTCTGGTTCATCGTGGTCTCTTGTTGTGATGGGTTCGTTCGTTCAGACGGCGGCCAGGGCCTGGTCGAGGTCGGCCAGCAGATCGTCGATGTGTTCGATGCCGATGGACAGGCGCACCGCGTCTTCGGGCACGCCGGACTTGGCCAGCTCCTCGGGCGAGAGCTGGCGGTGCGTGGTGGAGGCGGGGTGGGTGGCGAGCGATTTGGCGTCGCCGATGTTCACCAGGCGGGTGAAGAGTTGCAGCGCATCGAGGAAGCGCGCGCCGGCCGCGCGGCCTTCGCCGGCGGCGGCTTTCACGCCGAAGGTGAGCAGGCCCGAGGCGTGGCCGCCCAGGTATTTCAGGGCGAGCGCGTGGTCCGGGTGGTTGGGCAGGCCGGCGTAGTTCACCCAGCCCACCTTGGCGTGCTGCTCCAGGTGCTTGGCCACGCGCAGCGTGTTGCTGTTGATGCGGTCCAGCCGCAGCGAGAGGGTCTCGATGCCTTGCAGGATCAGGAAGGCGTTGAAGGGCGAGATGGCCGCGCCGGTGTTGCGCAGCGGCACGACGCGAGCGCGCCCGATGTAGGCCGCCGGGCCCAGGGCCTCGGTGTAGACCACGCCGTGGTAGCTCGGGTCGGGTTCGTTCAGGCGCTTGAAGCGGGCCTTGTGCTCCGCCCAGGGGAACTTGCCGGAATCGATGATGGCGCCGCCGATGCTGGTGCCGTGGCCGCCGAGGTATTTGGTGAGCGACTGCACCACGATGTCGGCGCCGTGCTCGATCGGGCGCAGCAGGTAGGGCGAGGCGACGGTGTTGTCCACGATCAGCGGCACGCCGTGCTTGTGCGCGATGGCGGCAACGGCCGCGATGTCGGTGATGTTGCCCTGCGGGTTGCCGATGGACTCGACGAAGATGGCTTTGGTGCGCGCGTCGATCAGCGGCTCGAAGCTGGCCGGGTCGCGGTGGTCGGCGAAGCGCGTGGTGATGCCGAACTGCGGCAGCGTGTGCGCGAAGAGGTTGTAGGTGCCGCCGTAGAGCGCGGTGCTGGAGACGATGTTGTCGCCCGACTCGGCGATGGTCTGGATGGCGTAGGTCACGGCGGCCTGGCCCGAGGCCAGCGCCAGCGCGGCGATGCCGCCTTCGAGCGAGGCGATGCGCTGTTCCAGTACGTCCTGCGTCGGGTTCATGATGCGCGTGTAGATGTTGCCCGGCACCTTCAGGTCGAACAGGTCGGCGCCGTGCTGCGCGTTGTCGAAGGCATAGGCGGCGGTCTGGTAGATCGGCACGGCCACGGCCTTGGTGGTCGGGTCGGGCTTGTAGCCGGCGTGCACCGAGCGGGTTTCGAATTTCCAGTGGGCGGACATGAGGGTCTTCTCCTTGTTGTGGTTGATCAGGCCGTGGCGAGCTCGCGCGAGGCTTGCACGGTGGCCGGGTGCGCGGGGCGAGGCAGGCCCAGGTGGTCGCGCAGGGTGCGGCCGGTGTATTCGGTGCGGAACAGGCCGCGCCGCTGCAGCTCGGGCACGACGAGCTGCGCGAAATCCTTCAGGCCGTGCGGCAGCGTGGGCGCGAGCACGTTGAAGCCGTCGGCCGCGCCGGTGGTGAACCAGTGTTCGAGCTGGTCGGCGATGGATTCGGGCGTGCCCACCACCGTCCAGTGGCCGCGCGCGCCGGCCACGCGCTCGTAGAGCTGGCGGATGCTCAGGCCTTCGCGGCGCGCGAGGCCGGCGAACAGTTCCTGGCGGCTTTGCCAGCCTTCGGTCACCGGCAGGTCTTGCGGGAAGGGGCCGTCCACCGGGTACTTCGAGAGGTCCACGTTGCCGAGGAGGGTGGAGAGCAGGCCGACGCCGAGCACGGGGTCGATGAGGGATTGCAGTTCCTCGAACTTCTCGCGCGCCTCGGCCTCGCTGCGGCCCACGAAGGGCGAGATGCCGGGCAGGATCTTCAGCGCGTCGGTGGAGCGGCCATACCCGGCCAGCTGACCCTTGAGGCTGTTGTAGAACTTGCGCGCTTCATCGGCGCTCTGCTGCGCGGTGAACACCACCTCGGCGCTGGCGGCGGCCAGGTCTTGCCCGTCGCCGGACGAGCCGGCCTGCACCAGCACCGGGTGGCCCTGCGGCGAGCGGCGCGTCTGCAGGCCGCCGTGCACCTTGTAGTGCTCGCCGTCATGCGCCACGCGGTGCAGCTTGGTGGGGTCGAAGAAGCGGTTGTGGGCCTTGTCTTCGATGAAGGCGTCGTCTTCCCAGGTGTTCCACAGGCCTTTGACGACCTGCACGTACTCGCGCGCGCGCTCGTAGCGCTGGGCGTGGGCGATCTGCTGGTCCAGGCCGAAGCTGCGGGCCTCGAAGTCGCTGCCGGAAGTGACGAGGTTCCAGCCCGCCCGGCCGCCGCTCAGCTGGTCGAGCGAGGCGTATTTGCGGGCCAGGTGGTAAGGGGGCAGGTAGGTGCTGGAGACCGTGGCCACCAAGCCGATGTGCGTGGTGTGCTGCGACAGCGCGGCCAGGGTGAGCAGCGGGTCCAGCGGGTACCAGAGCGCGTTCTTCGCCACCACCTCGTCGGGCGGGCCGGGCAGGCCCACGTTGTCGGCGAAGAAGATGGCGTCGAACTTCGCCGCCTCGGCCAGCTGCGTCCATTCGGTGAGCGCGGCGATCTGCCCGCCGGCCGAGGGCACCACGTCCGGGTGCCGCCAGGCGGCCAGGTGGTGGCCGGCGCCGAAGAAGAAGGCACCGAGGTGCATCTGGCGAGGGGTGGTCATGTCAGAACCCGGCGAGCACGGAGCCCTTGAACTCGGTCTGGATGAAAGCCTTGACCTCGGCCGACTGGTAGGCCTTCACGAGTTTGGCGACCCAGGGCTTGTCCTTGTCGGCTTCGCGCACGGCGATCAGGTTCACGTACGGGCTCTTGGCGTTTTCCTGCGCGATGGCGTCCTTGCCCGGGTTCAGGCCGGCGGAGAGCGCGTAGTTGGTGTTGATGGCCGAGGCGTCGAGGTCATCGAGCGAGCGCGGCAGTTGCGCGGCGTCGAGCTCCACGAACTTGAGCTTCTTGGGGTTGCTCACCACGTCCAGCGGCGTGGCCTTCAGGCCGGCTTCGGGCTTGAGCTTGATGAGGCCCTGGTCCTGCAGCACCAGCAGCACGCGCCCGCCGTTGGTGGGGTCGTTCGGGATGCCGACCTTGCCGCCTTCGGGCAGGTCTTTCAGGCTCTTGACCTTCTTGCTGTAGATGCCGATGGGGAAGTTCACCGTGTAGCCGACGGCGGTGAATTTGTAGCCGCGGTCCTTGATCTGGTTGTCCAGGTAGGGCTTGTGCTGGTAGCTGTTGGCGTCGAGGTCGCCGGCGGCGAGCGCGGCGTTGGGCTGCACGTAGTCGCTGAACTCGACGATCTGGATCTTCAGGCCGTCCTTCTCGGCGATCTTCTTCACCTGCTCGAAGATCTGCGCGTGCGGCCCGGCGGTGACGCCGATCTTGAGCGGCTTGTCCTGCGCGAGCGCGGGCGCGGCGAAGGCGGTGGCCAGCGTGAGGGCCAGGGTGGATTGCAGCAGTTGCCGTTTGTTGAACTTGTTGGTCATGATGAAAAGTCCTTGTGGGAAGTTGAAGTGGTGAGGGGTAGGGGAGGAAACGGAAAGAGTGGGCTTACTTGTGGCTCAGGCGGCGCACCAGCCAGTCGCCCAGGCTTTGCACGGCCTGCACGAAGACGATGAGCAGCAGCACCACGGCCAGCATCACCTCGGGCAGGAAGCGCTGGTAGCCGTAGCGGATGCCGAGGTCGCCCAGGCCGCCGCCGCCAATGGCGCCGGCCATGGCCGAGTAGCCGGTGAGGCTCACGAGGGTGATGGTGAAACCCGCCACGATGCCGGGGAAGGCCTCGGGCAGCAGCACCTTGAAGACGATCTGCGGGGTGGTGGCGCCCATGGCCTGCGCGGCTTCGATCAGGCCGCTGTCCACCTCGCGCAGCGAGGTTTCCACCAGGCGCGCGATGAAGGGCGCGGCGGCGATCGTCAGCGGCACCACGGCAGCGGCCGTGCCGATGGACGAGCCGGTGATGAGGCGCGTGAACGGAATGATCGCGACCAGCAGGATGATGAAGGGCGTGGAGCGCACCGCGTTGACGATGCCGCCCACGGTGCGGTTGAAGGCCGCGTTCTGCAGCACACCGCCGTGGTCGGTGAGGCGCAGCAGCACGCCCAGCGGCACGCCGATGAGCGCGCCCACGAAGCCGGAGATGCCCACCATCACCAGCGTCTCCCAGAACGAGAGCACGAAGAGGTCGAGCAGGGCCGGCGGGAACCAGGTTTGCAGTTGTTCAAGCACAGGCCACCTCCTGCACTTGCACGCCGGCACCGCGCAGGTGGCCGACGGCGGCGGTGAGCTGCTCGCGCGCGCCGCTGGCGAGCACGGCCAGCGTGCCGAAGGGGTGGCCCTGCACCTCGTCGATCTGGCCGTGCACGATGTTCAGGTCCAGCCCGAAGCGGCGCACCAGGTCGGAGAGCAGGGGCTGGTCGGACTCGACGCCGGCGAACACCAGGCGCAGCAGGCTGGCCGGCGGCTGGCCCGGCACGCCGAGCAGGCCGCGCACGCGCTCGAGCACGTTGGCGGGCAGCTCGCGCGGCACCACGTCGTCGAGCAGGCTGCGCGTGACCTCGTGCGCCGGGTGGCTGAAGACCTGCAGGGCCTCGCCCTGTTCGACGATCTGGCCGGCCTCCATCACCGCGAGGCGGTGGGCGACCTGCTTGATCACTTGCATCTGGTGCGTGATGAGCACGATGGTGAGGCCCAGTTCGCGGTTGATCTGCTGCAGCAGCGCGAGGATGGAGCGGGTGGTCTCGGGGTCGAGCGCGGAGGTGGCTTCGTCCGAGAGCAGCACCTTGGGCTGGCTGGCCAGGGCGCGGGCAATGCCCACGCGCTGTTTCTGCCCGCCGCTGATCTGGGCCGGGTAGCGGTCGGCCAGCGCGCCCAGGCCCACGAGTTCGAGCAGCGGGTTCACGCGCGCGCGGATCTGGTGGCGCGAGAGGCCGGCGAGTTCGAGCGGCAGCGCCACGTTGTCGAATACCGTGCGCGAGGTCAGCAGGTTGAAGTGCTGGAAGATCATGCCGATGTCGCGCCGGGCTTCGCGCAGGCCGGCGGCGTTCAGCGTGGTGAGGGAGCGGCCGGCGACCGTCACCGTGCCCTGGCTGGGCCGGTTGAGCAGGTTGATGGTGCGCACCAGCGAGCTCTTGCCCGCGCCGCTGCGCCCGATCACGCCGAAGACCTCACCGCCGCGGATCTGCAGGTCCACGCCGCGCAGGGCGTGCACCGGCCCTTTCGGGCCGCGGTAGGTCTGGTGGATGTTGTCGAGAAGGATCACGTCGGCGCCGGCCTTCAGAGCTTGGCGATCGACACTTCGGTCGACTTCACGAGCGCGACCACCTCGGAGCCGATCTGCAGGTCCAGGTCGTTCACCGAGCGGGTGGTGATGACGGAGGTGACGATGCCCCAGGGCGTTTCGACATCGACTTCGGAGACGACATCGCCCTTGATGATTTCCTTGACTTTGCCCTTGAACTGGTTGCGCACGTTGATGGCTTGGATGGACATGGTGTTTTCCTTGGTTTGAAGTGGAGGGAGCAGAGATTCAGACGGCCCAGCGCAGGGCGTGGGCGGGTTGGGCGGGCCAGATCGGGTCGTTCGACGGCGGCGCGCTGTCGGGCACCTGCAGCACGCGGTCGAGGATGCGTTTCTCGATCGCGGCGAAGGTGGCATCGCCGCGCGAACGCGGGCGGGCCAGCGGCACGCGCTCGTCGAGCGCGATGGCGCCGTCCTCGATCAGGATCACGCGGTCGGCCAGGGCCACGGCTTCCTGCACGTCGTGCGTGACCAGCAGGGCGGTGAAGCCGTGGCGTTTCCACAGGCCTTCGATGAGTTCGTGCATCTCGATGCGGGTGAGCGCGTCGAGCGCGCCCAGCGGCTCGTCGAGCAGCAGCAGCTGGGGCCGGTGCACCAGCGCGCGGGCCAGCGAGACGCGCTGGCGCTGGCCGCCCGAGAGCTTGGCCGGCCAGTCGTTCAGGCGGTCGCCCAGGCCCACCTGGCCGAGCACGGCCTCGGCGTCGGCCCGGCGGTCCTTGGGCAGGCCCAGGGCCACGTTGTCGACCACGCGCTTCCAGGGCAGCAGGCGCGCGTCCTGGAACATGATGCGGGTGTCGTCGTGCAGGCCGTCCACGTTCTTGCCGTCGAGCAGCAGCTCGCCGCCGCTGGCCGGCTCCAGGCCGGCGATGAGGCGCAGCAGCGTGCTCTTGCCGCAGCCGCTGCGGCCCACGATGGCGACGAACTCGCCGGGTTCGATGGTGAGCTGGTTGTCGCGCAGCACCTCGCGCGCGCCGTAGCGCTTGCTCAGGTGGCGCAGCTGCACGCGCACGCCGTGGGTGTCGGTCTTCTCGCTCATGCGTTCACCCCTGCGGCTTGAACAGCGCCACGTCCACCGCGTTGACGCGGCGCGGCAGCAGCTTCTCGGCCAGGAAGGCGTCGGCGATCTTCTGCTGCTCGGTGATGTTCTGCGGCGTGACCGGGCGCACCGCGTAGCTGCGGCGGCCGTTGGCTTGTTCGACGATGGCCGCGTCCAGGCCCCAGAAGGGCGCGAGCAGGGCGGCGGCGTCCTTGGGGTTCTGCTTGACCCAGCGGCCGGTCTTCTCCAGCTCGGCGTAGATCACGCCGAGCACGTCGGGCCGGGCCTGGGCGAAGCGGGTGCTGGCCAGGTAGTAGCGCTGGTACGAGGCCAGGCCCGTGCCGTCGGCGAGCACGCGCGCGCCGGCCTGCTTCTGCGCGGCGGAGAGGAACGGGTCCCAGACCACCCAGGCGTCCACCGCGCCTTTCTCGAAGGCGGCGCGGCCATCGGCCGGCGTGAGGTAGGCGGGCTCGATGTCAGCGAAGGACAGGCCGGCTTTTTCCAGCGCGGCGATCAGCAGGTAGTGCGCGCCGGCGGCTTTGGCGAAGGCCACGCGCTTGCCCTTGAGCTCGGCCACGCTCCTGAGCGGCGAGTCCGCGCGCACCACGATGGCCTGGGCGGTAGGCGAAGGCGCTTCCTGTGCCACGAAGGTGAGCTGGGCGCCCGCGGCCTGGGCGAACACCGGCACGGTGTCGGCCACGTCGGCGCTGAAGTCCAGGTTGTCGAGGTTGAGCGCTTCGAGCAGCGGCAGGCCACTGGTGAACTCGTGCCAGCTGAGCTTGACGCCCAGCGGCTCCAGGCGCTGTTCCAGCGTACCCTGCAGGCGCAGCACGGCGATCAGCGTGGACGATTTCTGATAACCCAGGCGCACGGCGCGCGGCGCGTTGCCCTGGGCCAGGGCGGCACCGGCGGCGAGGGAACCCAGGGCGCCCAGCGCGGCGCGGCGGTTGAAGAGGGAGTGCGTCATGGTGGTCGTTCTCGTTGGATGGGTTCAGGGGTTCTGGTAACCGGGGTGCCAGCGCAGCCAATAGCGCTCCAGGCCGCGCGCGAACACGTCGGCCAGCTTGCCGAGCGCGGCGTAGAGCAGGATGCCGACGAGCACGATGTCGGTCTGCAGGAACTCGCGGGCGTTCATCGTGAGGTAGCCGATGCCGGCCTGCGCCGAGATGGTCTCGGCCACGATCAGGATCACCCACATCAGGCCGAGCGAGAAGCGCAGGCCGACCAGGATGGAGGACAGCGCGCCGGGCAGGATGATCTGGGTGTACAGGCCCCAGCGCGAGAGGCCGTAGGTGCGGCCCATCTCGATCAGGCCCGGGTCCACGTTGCGGATGCCGTGGAAGGTGTTGAGGTAGATCGGGAAGAACACGGCCACTGCGATGAGGAAGAGCTTGGCCACCTCGTCGATGCCGAACCACAGGATCACCAGCGGGATCAGCGCGAGCGCCGGGATGTTGCGCACCATCTGGATGCTGGAGTCCAGCAGCGTTTCGAAGAAGCGCACCGAGCCGGTGAGCAGGCCCAGCGCCAGGCCCAGGCCGCCGCCGACGGCCAGGCCGATCAGGGCGCGGCCGGCGCTCACCTTCACATGGGTCCAGAGTTCGCCCGAGACGGCCAGTGTCCAGAACGCGGCGACCACGTCCAGCGGCGCGGGCAGCACGCGCGTGGACAACCAGCCCAGCGAGGACGAGAGCTGCCACAGCACCACCAGCAGCACCGGCACCAGCCAGGGCAGGAAGCGCTGCCAGAGGCCGCGCAGCAGCGGGCCGAGGAAGGCACCGGCGCCACGGCCGGGCAGCAGGCCCCAGCCGGGCGCGTCGATGGTGTCGGGCACCGGCGTCACCGGGGCCTCGCGGAGGGTTTGGGCGTTGGCCTGCGTCATGCGGCGCTCCCTTGTGGCGAATGGTCGGGTTCGAGGAACTCCAGCGGGTTGCCCGCGGGGTCGTTGACGAAGAAGCGCAGGTGGCCGGGCAGCGGGCGGGTTTCGTCCAGCTCCAGCCCGGCGTCGAGCAGCTTGGCGCGAAAGCCGGGCAGGTTCTGCACTTCGAAGGCCAGGCGCGAAGGCGAGGGCGGCGGGGCCCAGTTCGGCACGGGCACGAGGTCCACACGCTGCGAGGCGGCGTAGAAGCGCAGCGCGTTGCCGGTGCCGCCCAGGCGGAATTCCTTCAAGCCCAGCAGCTCGCCGTAGAAGTGCCGCACCAGCGACTGCTGGCCGGCGGGGAAGCCAAGCTGCACGTGGTGGATGGAATGGATGGTCATGGCAACTCCGTGACGCTTGCAGAGGTCTCTTCCAGAGACACCGCGGAACCGGCTTCGCCGGGCCGCTGGTGTTGCCCCCTGGAGGGGGTGGCGCGCAGCGCCGCAGGGGTGGGAACGAATACGTTGGCCACGGTTTCGCCGAACGGGCCGGTGAGCGCGGGGCCGGGCAGCTTCTCGCGCAGCTTGCGCGGCAGCAGCGGGAACACGAGTTCGGCGAAGCGGTAGGCTTCTTCGAGGTGCGGGTAGCCCGAGAAGATGAAGTTCTCCAGGCCCAACTCGGCGTACTCCTGGATGCGCGCGGCCACGGTCTCGGGGTCGCCCACCAGGGCGGTGCCGGCACCGCCTCGCACCAGGCCCACGCCGGCCCACAGGTTGGGGCTGATCTCCAGGTCGGCGCGGGTGCGCTTGGCCCCACCGGCATGCAATGCGGCCATGCGGCGCTGGCCTTCGGAATCCATCTTGGCGAACGCGGCCTGCGCGCGGTTCACCACGTCGTCGTCGAGCTTGCTGATGAGCGCATCGGCGGCGGCCCAGGCCTCGGCGTCGGTCTCGCGCACGATCACGTGCAGGCGGATGCCGAACTTCACCGTGCGGCCGTGCTTCGCGGCGCGGGCGCGCACGTCGGCCACCTTCTTCGCCACCTCGGCCGGCGGCTCGCCCCAGGTGAGGTAGGTGTCCACCTGTTCGCCCGCGAGTTCGTGCGCGGCTTCCGAGGAACCGCCGAAGTACACCGGCGGGTGGGGGTGCTGCAGCGGCGGGAAGAACAGCTTGGCGCCTTTGACCTGCAGGTGCTGGCCGTCGTAGTCGAAGGTCTCGCCTTCGTGGCTGCGCGTGAGGATCTCGCGCCAGATGCGGATGAACTCGGCCGACTGCTCGTAGCGCTGCGCGTGGTCCAGGAACACGCCGTCGCCTTCGAGCTCGGCGCGGTCGCCGCCGGTGACGAGGTTGATGAGCAGGCGGCCGTTGGAGAGGCGGTCGAAGCTGGCGGCCATGCGCGCGGCCAGCGCCGGCTGGTGCAGGCCGGGGCGCACGGCCACCAGGAATTTCAGCCGCTGCGTCACCGGCAGCAGGCTGGCGGCGACGACCCAGGGGTCTTCGCAGGAACGGCCGGTGGGAATCAACACGCCTTCGTAGCCCAGGCTGTCCGCCGCCTGTGCCACCTGCTTGAGGTAGTCGTGGTTGAGCTGCCGCCCGCCCTGCGCCGTGCCGAGGTAACGGCTGTCGCCGTGGGTGGGGATGAACCAGAAGATGTTGAGACCCATGACCGTGTTGCTCCTTAACTTGCGTTGACCGCAGCCTCGAGCACGTTGATCTTTTTCGGGATCAGCTTGAGGTTGAAGAAGGTGTCGGCGATGACCTGCTGTTCCTGCAGGATGGCCTTGGTGATCGGGCCGGTGCCGTAGACCTGGCGGGTCACGGAGCGGTCCACCACCGGCTTGGGCAGGCCCCACAGCGGCGCGAACTCGGCGGCCAGCGCGTCGCGGTTGGCGCTGCCCCACTGGTCGAGCTTGTTGATCTCCTCGATCACGATCTTGATCACGTCGGCGTTCTTCGCCGCGTAGTCCAGCGTGGAGAAGTAGTAGGCGCGGTTGTTCACCACGCCGGTGGCGTCGGCCAGGATGCGGCCGTTCAGGCCCACCTCGGCGGCGGCCAGGAACGGGTCCCAGATCACCCAGGCATCCACCGCGCCTTTCTCGAAGGCGGCGCGTGCATCGGCCGGCGGCAGGAAGACGGACTGCACGTCGTCGTACTTCAGGCCGTTCTTCTCCAGCAGCTTGACCAGGAAGTAGTGCACGTTGGAGCCCTTGTTGTAGGCGACCTTCTTGCCCTTGAGGTCGGCCACGCTCTTGATGGGCGAGTCCTTGGGCACGAGCACGGCTTCGGTGGCGGGGCGCGGCACGGTGGCGGCCACGTAGGCGAGCGGCGCGCCGGCGGCCTGCGCGAAGATGGGCGGGGCTTCGCCCACGTCGCCGAAGTCGATCGAGCCGACGTTGAGCGCTTCGAGCTGCACCGGGCCGGCGGTGAATTCGGTCCAGCTGATCTTCACGCCCAGGGGGGCGAGACGCTGTTCCAGCGTGCCCCGGCCTTTGAGCAGGCTCAGGAAACCTTTCTGGTGGCCGACGCGGAACACGCGGTTGGTCTGCTGGGCCTGCGCGGGCAGGCTGGGCAGCGAGGCGAGGGCGGCGGCGCCCACGCCCGAGAGGACGAAGCGGCGGCGGTTGGAGACATCGAAGGTCATGGCGGTGGTGTTCGTTGAAGGGGTCAGGACGCTGCGCGCTTTCGCGGCGGCGATGCTCCAGGAGGCCGCGGTGACGGCCAGCAGCTGGGCGATGTGGCGGCGCAGGTCGGCCGCACTGAAGGGCTTGGACATGGCGCAGGTCTCAGGGCTGGGCGACGACGACGGCTTCGTTGACCTTGATCGCCTTGGGGATCAGCTTGAGTTCGAAGAAGGTGTCGGCGATCTTTTGCTGGTCGGCGGCCACGGCGGGCGTGATCGGCTTGACGTTGAACTCGTAGCGCTGCAGCGCGAGTTCGACCACTTCGACCGGCAGGCCTTGCAGTGGCGCGATGAGTTCGGCGGCCTGGCGCAGGTTCTTCTTGAGCCAGATGCCTTGCGCCACGGAGTCCTCGAACAGGGCTTCGATCACCTTGGGGTTCTTGCTGACGAAGTTGCGCGCGCCCAGGTAGTACTGGTAGTTGTTGACCACGTTGCCCGTGCCGTCGGCCAGCACGCGGGCGCCGGTGGCTTTTTCGGCGGCGGCCTGGAATGGGTCCCAGATCACCCAGGCGTCCACGTTCTTGCTTTCGAAGGCGGCGCGGCCGTCGGCCGGGGCCAGGTAGACCGGCGTGATGTCGGTGATCTTCAGGCCGTGTTTTTCCAGCTGCTTCACCAGCAGGTAGTGCACGTTGCTGCCCTTGTTGAGCGCGACTTTCTTGCCCTTGAGGTCGGCGACCGACTTGATGGGCGAGTCCTTGGTGACGAGGATGGCTTCGGCGCGCGGCGCGGCCGGGTCATAACCGAAGTAGACGAACTGCGCGCCGGCGGCCTGCGCGAAGATGGGCGGGGCTTCACCCACGTAGCCCACGTCCACCGCGCCGACGTTGAGGCCTTCGAGCAGCTGCGGGCCGGCCGGGAACTCGACCCACTTCACGCCGAAGCCCAGCGGGGCGAGCTTCTTCTCCAGCGTGCCTTGCGCCTTCTGCAGCACGAACAGGCTGGCCGACTTCTGGTAGCCGATGCGCAGCTCGCCCTTGGTCTGCGCTTTCGCTTCGGGCACCGGCAGCAACAGCAGGGCCAGGCCGAAGGCGGCGATGACGAAGACCAGGAAGCCGATGGCCCATTGCTTCAGGCGGCTGAAACGCGTGGGCTCGACCGGCACGCCGGCCTCGGGGTGGTGTTGAAACAGTTCACTCATGATCAATTCCTCTGTCTGTGACGAAGGCGCAGGCAACGGCCGTCCAGGCCATCCGCGCGGTGGCTGAAAAAAACGAATGGGGATGCGGGCGAGATCGGCCGGGTGGTCCCGGCTCGCGGCGGCTCAGACGCTACATCGCACCTGGGCGAACGGCACGGGCGCGAACCCGGCCGTGACCGGCATTCGCAGGCCTTCGTGGAGGAGGGTGTTCACGGCGTCGTCCAGCCGGTCACCGATTTCGGTGCCGACGTGGTACTGGCCTTCGGTGTCCTTCGGGATCTGCGCATCGGTGGCGTAGACCCCGGGGAGGATGTGCCGCGCGGCGAGCGACTGCAGCACGGGGCGCAGCGCGTAGTCGAGCGCGAGCATGTGGTGCGGGCTGCCGCCGGTGGCCAGCGGCAGCACCACCTTGCCCTTGAGGGCGGATTGCGGCAGCAGGTCCAGGAAGACCTTGAGCACGCCGCTGTAGGCGGCCTTGTAGACCGGGGTGGCCACGACCACGGCGCGCGCGGTCTCCACCTGGCTCAGCGCGGACCGGATGGACTTGTGGCCCACGTCCGCCAGCAGCAGGGCCTGGGGAGACAGGTCCCGGATGTGCAGGCGTTCGATCAGCGCGTGGCGCAGGCCCAGCCGTTGGGACACCGCATCGAGCAGCGCCGCCGAGCGCGAGTGCTCGGACGGGCTGCCTGCGATCAAGAGAATGGACACGGTGTGTTTCCCTGAAGGGTCGTTCGTTCTTGTGGGTGGCAGCGCGAAGGCTTCTTCTTACTTCTTGGTGTAGATCTGGTCGAAGCTGCCACCGTCGGCGAAGTGCACCTTGGCCGCTTTGTCCCAGCCGCCGAAGGCGTCTTCGATCTTGAACAGGTTGAGCTTGGGCAGCTGCTTGGCGTACTTGGCCTGGGCCTTGGCCGAGGTCGGGCGGTAGAAGTGCTTGCCGATGATGTCCTGCGCCTCTTCGGTGTACAGGAACTCCAGGTAGGCCTGGGCCACGGCGCGCGTGCCCTTCTTGTCCACGTTCTTGTCCACGACCGTCACGGCGGGCTCGGCCAGGATGGACAGCGAGGGGTAGACGAAGTCCACCTTGTTGCCGAATTCCTTCTCCAGCAGGTAGGCCTCGTTTTCCCAGGAGATGAACACGTCGCCCTGGTTGCGCTGCGCGAAGGTGATGGACGAGCCGCGCGCGCCGGTGTCGAGCACGGGCACGTTGGCGTACAGCTTGCCCACGAACTCCTTGGCCTTGTCGTCGCTGCCGTACTTGCGCTTGGCGAATTCCCAGGCGGCCAGGTAGTTCCAGCGCGCGCCGCCGGAGGTCTTGGGGTTGGGGGTGATGACCTTGACGTCGGGGCGGATCAGGTCGTCCCAGTCCTTGATGTTCTTGGGGTTGCCCGCGCGGGTCACCAGCACGATGGTGGAGGTGTAGGGCGAGCTGTTGAGCGGCAGGCGCTTCTGCCAGTCCTTGGGGATCCAGTTGCCGTTGTCGTGCAGGGCGTCGGTGTCACCGGCCAGGGCCAGGGTGGCGACGTCGGCGTCCAAGCCGTCGATGATGGAGCGGGCCTGCTTGCCCGAGCCGCCGTGGCTTTGCTTGATGGTCACGTCCTGACCGGTCTTGGCCTTCCAGGCCTTGGCGAAGGCGGCGTTGTACTCGACGTAGAGCTCGCGCGTCGGGTCGTACGACACGTTGAGCAGCGTCACCGGCGCCGGCTGGGCCACGGCGGAAAGCGCGCTGGCGGTGAGGGCGGTGGCGGCGAAGGCCTGGATCAGTTGGCGGCGGGTGGTCATGTCGTTCCTCATGGGGATGCGTTGAAGGGATGCCGGATGATCCTTTCAAAGCCACGGATAAGGAACGAATGGTTTTTTGGTTGTTTATTACTTAAACATCTGAGCCGGTTTTTCCTTCCGCCGGGCCGCGCCGGAGCGCGCGAAAGCCCTGGCGGACGCGCTCGACCAGGGCCTGCTCCAGCGTGGAGGCCGGGAAGTGGGGGTTGCGCACCATGAAGACCTGGGTCGACGGCGCCTTGCGCACCGGGCGGAAGGCCAGCCGGTCGTGCGGCCAGGCGCGAGCGGTCAGGCTGTCGACCACCGCCACGCCCGCGCCGGCCGCCGCCAGCGCGCAGGCCACCTGGCCCGAGCGCACCTCGATGCGCTGGCGGCCCGGGTCGATGGCGCGCGGGTAGGCCTGGGCCACCATGCGGCCCTGCGGCGTGTCGGGGCTGAAGGCGATCAGCGGCTCCTTCACGATCTCGCGCAGCGAGACCGCGCTTTCCTGCTCGAAGCGGTGGCCTTTCTGGAACACGCAACTGAGCGACCACGAACCGATGGCTTCGGTGACCAGGGGCGGGTGGTCGATGGGCAGGCTGCTGAAGCCCACGTCGGCCTCGCCGATGGAGAGCAGGCGCACCATCTCGCGCACCAGCTGCGATTCCACATAGAAGCGCGAGTCCGGGTAGCGGGCCGAGAGCGAGGACACCGCCTCGGGAATGATTTCCAGCAGCAGGCTGGGCGTGGCCAGCACGCGCACGGCCAGCCCGCCGCCGGACTTCAGGGCCTGGGCTCGCGCGTCGATGCGCTGCACGCCCCGGTAGACCTGCTCCACCTCGGCGTACAGCGCGTGGGCCTCGGGCGTGGGCTTGAGCCGGCCCTTGCCGCGCTCGAACAGGCTCACGCCCAACTGGAGTTCGATGTGGCCGATCATGCGGCTGATGCCGGGTTGCGAGACATGCAGCAGCCGGGCCGCGTCGGCGGTCGATCCGGTCAACATGGTGGCGCGGAACACCTCAATCTGTCGCAGGTTCATGGCCTTCCTTCCAAGCGATAACAGCATGTTATTGCATGCCATCGAATTGGTATTTGCCTGTTAGGGGGTCCGTTTCTACGATGCCGGCTTCCGACACCGATCCTGGAGACAATACATGACCTCGCCTTCCGCTTCTTCCTCGCCCCTCGTCCGCCGCCGCACGCTGCTCTCGGGCGCCGCGGCCCTGGGCTGTGCCGCCGCCGTCTGGCCACAGGGCGTGCTCGCGCAGTCGGCCTGGCCTTCGCGCCCCGTGCGCATCATCGTGCCCTTCGCCCCCGGTGGCGGTGCCGACAGCTCGGCGCGCGTGCTGGCCGAGCTGTTCGCCGCCCAGCTGGGCCAGGGCGTGATCGTGGAGAACAAACCCGGCGCGGGCAGCGCCGTGGGCGTGAACGCCGCCGCGCAGAGCAAGGACGGCCACACCCTGCTGATGGGCAGCAACAGCATGGTGATCAATCCCTCGCTGATCCCCAACATCGGCTACGACGTGGCGCGCGATTTCGACGCCGTGGGCATGGTCTCGGCCCAGCCGCTGGTGCTGGTGGTGCCGGCCAACTCGCCGCTCAAGAGCTTCGCCGACGTGGTCGCCGAAGCGAAGGCCAAGCCCGGCCAGCTCATGGCGGGCAACAGCGGCAACGGCACGCTGGCCCACCTGGCTTCGGAAATCTTCGCCAGCCAGACCGGCACCACGATCACCCCCGTGCCCTACAAGGGTGAGAGCGCGCTCATGCCCGACCTGATGGGCGGCCTGGTCTCGCTGGGCTTCCTGAACCTGCCCAGCGTGATCGCGAACATCCGCTCGGGCCGCCTGCGCGCGCTGGCCGTGTCCTCGCCGAAGGAAGTGCCGGAGCTGCCGGGCGTGCCCACCTTCCGCTCGCTCAACCAGCCCAGCCTGGAAGTGCAGGGCTGGGCCGCGCTGTTCGCGCCCAAGGACTCGATCCCCGCCGACGGCTTGGCCAAGCTCGAGAAGCTGCTGGCCCAGGCGCTGGCCTCGGACGCGGTGAAGAGCCGCTTCGCCACGCTGGCCGTGTCGCCGGTGAGCCAGAGCCGCGCGGAGACCGTGAAGTTCATGAAGGCCGAGACCGAGCGCTACGCCGCCGTGATCAAGGCGCGTGGCATCAAGGCGGAGTGAACGTGAGCCCTGCCAACGGACGGGCACCGATGACGGTGGATGTGCTGGTGTGCGGCGGCGGTGTCGCCGGCACCATGGCGGCCGTGGCCGCGGCGCGCCAGGGCGCTTCGGTGCTGCTGGTGGAGCGCTACGGCTTCCTGGGCGGCAACGCCACCGGCGGGGCGGTGGCCCAGTTCAACAGCTGGCAGACCGAGAACGGCCGCCGCGTGATCGCCGGGCTGGCCAGCGAGGTGGTGGAGCGGCTGCGCGCCTACCAGGCGGCCGGCGAGCACGAGGTCTTCGTGATGTCCACCGGCCACCGCATGGACCGCGTGGAGTACGCGCCCGAGGTGCTCAAGCTGGTGCTCGACGACCTCGTGACCGAAGCCGGCGTGCAGCCCATGCTGCACGCCCAGGTGTGCGACGTGGTGCGCGAGGGCGATCGCATCCAGGCCGTGCGCCTGCTCACCAAGAGCGGCGTGATCGAGGTGAACCCGCGCGTGGTGATCGACACCTCGGGCGACATCGACGTGCTGCACCGCGCGGGCGCGGACTTCCTGGAGCTGGACGCGGGCGATGCCCTGCAGCCGGCCACCATGATGTTCCGCTTCGGCCCGATCGACTTCGCGCGCTTCGACGCGCTGGCGCCGGCCGAGGTGCAGGCCCTGGCGCGCCAGGGTTATGAAAGCGGCGAGCTGGCGCGGGCCGCGCTGCACTCGTCGCGCGACCCTTACTCCCACGACGGCTGGTTCAACATCAGCCGCCTGGGCATCGACGCCACCGACGCCAGCGCGCTCAGCCGCGCCGAGATCGACGGCCGCCGCCAGGCCTGGAAGGCCGCGGCCTACCTGCGCCGTGCCGTGCCCGGCTGCGAAGGCGGCCGCCTGCAGGCCTTCGCCACCCAGGTCGGCATCCGCGAGACGCGGCGCGTGCAGGGCGACCACGTGCTCACGGCCGAGGAGCTGCTGCAGCCCACGAGCTTCGCCGACGGCATCGCCTGTGGCGCCTACCCGATCGACATCCACCCCGCCGCCGGCGGCGAGCTGATCTATTCGGGCCTGGGCGAAGACCACGCGTACCAGATTCCCTACCGCAGCCTGATCCCCACCGGCCTGTCGAACGCGCTGGTGGCGGGGCGGGGCATCTCGGCCACGCACGCGGCGCTGGCCGCGATCCGCGTGATGACGATCTCGATGGCGGTCGGCCAGGCGGCCGGCACCGCCGCCGCCATGGCCTGCCAGGCCGAGGGCGCGCCCGACGTGCGCGCGGTGGACGCGGCGGCGCTGCGCGCCAGCCTGGTCGCGCAGGGTTCCCTGGTGGGCGGTTGAGCGTGCGCATCGATGGCCGCACCGAGCTGATCGCCCTCATCGGCCACCCGACCCACACGGTCAAGTCGCCGATGATCTACAACCCGCATTTCGAAGCAGTCGGCATCAACGCCCTGGTGATGCCCATGGACTGCCGGCCCGAGTATTTCAGCGTGCTGATGCGCGGCCTGTTCGCGCTGGAGAACACGCGCGGCGCGCTCATCACCATGCCGCACAAGGTCGCCACCCTGGCGCTGCTGGACGAGGCCAGCGTGGCCGTGAAGGTGGCGGGCTCCTGCAACGCGGTCAAACGCACCGAGGACGGCCGCCTGGTGGGCGACATGTTCGACGGCGAAGGCTTCGTGCGCGGCGTGCGCCGCAAGGGGCTGCCGCTGGCGGGCGCGAGCGCGCTGGTGGTGGGCAGCGGCGGCGTGGGCTGCGCCATCGCGGCCTCGCTGGCCGGCGCGGGCGTGGCCACGCTGGCCTTGTTCGACGCGAACGCCGCCTCGGCCCAGGCCCTGGCCGATCGCTTGCGCCAGCACCACCCGGCGCTGCGGGTGCTTGTGGGCAACAAGGACCCCCAAGGCTTCGACCTCGTGGTCAACGCCACGCCGCTGGGCATGAACGCGGGCGACCCCTTGCCGCTGGACGTGGACCGCCTCTCGCCCGACACGCTGGTGGGCGAGGTGGTGATGAAAGCCGAGATGACGCCGCTGCTGCAGGCCGCGCGGGCCCGGGGCTGCCCGGTGCAGATCGGCACCGACATGCTGTTCGAGCAGATCCCGGCCTACCTGGAATTCTTCGGCCTGCCCACGGCGACGGCGGACCAGCTGCGCGCGACCGCGCGGCTGGCCTACTGAGGACCGCCGCTCACGCGCGGGCGGCGTGCTGGTAGCCGGTGCGCAGCAGCGGGGTGAGGGCGCCGAAGCGCGGCCACTCCAGCAGCACACCTTGCGCTTGCAGCAGCCGCTGGAAGTCCTGCAGCAGCTCCGGCTTGGCGCGCACCGCGCGTGGCGGTTCGGCCCGTTGCAAGGCGAAGGCGGCGAGCGAGCCGGCGGCTTCGCCGATGCTCCATTCGGTGGCGTGTTCGCGGTAGGCGCCGTTGGTGACGCGCGTGGTGCCGAGGTTCTTGCAGGCCGGCAGCAGGTTGTCCACCCGCTGCGGCAGCAGGGCGCCCAGCGGGATCTGGAACGGGTACGCGTCGATGTCCACCGTGTTGCGCCCGCGCGTGCTGGGGTGCAGGTCGATGCGGTAGGCGCCGATGCCCACGCTGTCGAAGAAGCGCTCCGCGCCGTCCTGCCCCGGCCGCGCGGCCACGCCGATGTGCTGTTCGAGCACGGTGAACTCGGCCTGGATGCGCCGGCCTTCGCGCCAGTAGACCTGCTGGGCCATGCCGTCTTCGGTGCCCAGCACGTCGCCGCGCAGGCGCAGGCCCGGGTAGCCCACGCCGCCGTCGTGGCGCGGGGCTTCGGTCTGCATCCAGTAGAAGAAGCCCAGGCTGAACTGCCTGGCCTGCCGCAGCGCGTGTTGTTCCTCGGCTTCGGACACACCGATCAGCGGCTTCTCCCAATAGTCCATCTGCGGCCAGTTGGCCAGCGTGATGTCGCTCTCGTAGGCCCCCGGCTGGAAGTGGCCGCGCCAGGCGATGCGGCGCGCGTGCCAGAGGTCGTACACGCCGGGCGCGTCGGTGTCGCCCGCGAACAGGGCGCGGGTGCGCGGCTGGTGGGTGACGAAGTCCGACAGCGTCCAGCTGTACTGGGCGTTGGGCCAGCAGTCGAGCTGCAGGGTGCGGAAGCGCTCGTAGCCCTCGGGTTGGTCGATCACGTGGTGCTCGCCCGGGCGGTGCTCCATGGCGAAGCACCAGGTCACGGCCTGCTGGTCCATGGGGTCGGCCTGCGCCAGGGCATGGGGCTCCTGCGTGGCCGACTGCGCCTCGGCGCCCAGCACGTGCTCCACGCCGGCCTGTTGCAGCAGCTCGCCGGTTTCGGTGGCGTCGATGAACAGCGGCGCCTGCAGCACGCTCTCGCGGCCCGTGCGCAGGTCGCGCAATTCCAGCGCCCTGAGCCGGTCGCCTTCGCTGTGCGCGCGTTGCACGCGGTGCTGGCGCAGCACGCGCAACCGGCCGTCGTGTTCCCAGGGCGCGAGCAGTTCGTCGATCACCTTCGCGGCCACCCAGGGCTCGTGACACAGGGTGCTCACATTGCCCTGACCGGGGTTGAGGCACAGCGCGCGCCGGGCCTCGGGGGTGAGGGGCAGGTGCAGGCGGTAGTGCTCGCGGATGGCGCGGCGCAGCTGCGCGTAGCTCTGCGAGGCCTGCAGCGATTCGATCCAGGGGTACTCGTCGGGCGGCACGGCCTGGGCCGTGAGTTGACCGCCGAGCCACTGCAGCGCCTCCACCAGCACCACGCGCCGGCCCAGCCGCAGCGCGGCCAGCGCCGCCGACACCCCACCCAGGCCACCACCGACGATGGCGACCTCCGTTGTCCAACCGCCTGCCACCACCGCCATGCTCATTCCACCTTGATGCCCATGCGGCGGATCGCTTCGCCGTAGCGCTGCGTGTCCGAGCCGATCAGTTTCTGGAACTCGGCCGGCGTGCCGCCGCCGGATTCCAGGCCCAGACCGCTCAGGCGCTCGCGCAGCTCGGGCTGTTGCAGCGCGGCGTTGAGCTCGCGGTTCAGGCGCTCCACCATGGCGGCGGGGGTGCCCGCCGGCGCCAGCACGCCGAACCAGCCGATCACCTCGAAGTCGCGGATGCCTTGTTCGATCACCGTGGGCACGTCCGGCAGCGCGGTGCTGCGGGTGCGGGTGGTCACGGCCAGCGCGCGCAGCTTGCCCGACTGGATGTGGGGCAGGGCGCTGGAGGGGATCTCGAAGCCGACCTGCACCTCGCCCGAGAGCAGCGCGGTGAGCGCCGGGCCCGAGCCTCGGTAGGGCACCTGGACCATGTCGGTGCCGGTGTCCTTCTTCAGGAACTCGGCCGCCAGCGCGGTGGTGGTCGCGCCACCGCCGCCGGCGGCGTAGTTCAGCGTGCCGGGCGCCTTGCGCGCGGCGTCGAGCAGTTCGCTGAGCGATTTCCAGGGCTGGGCGGCCGGGGCCACCACCACCACCGGCGTGGCCGCGAGCTTGATCACCGGGGTGAAGGCCTTGATCGGGTCGTAGCGCAGCGTGGGGTAGAGCGCGCCGCTGCCGGCGTGGCCGCTGGTCACCAGCAGCAGGGTGTGGCCGTCGGGCGTGGCCGAGGCCACCGCGGCGGCGGCGATGGTGCCGCCCGCGCCGGGCTTGTTGTCCACCACCACGGGCTGGCCGAGCGCGCCGGTGAGTTTCTGCGAGATGGCGCGCGCCAGGATGTCGGCCGAGCCGCCGGCGGCGAAGCCCACGGTGAGGGTGACGGGCTTGCTGGGCCAGGCCGCTGGTGCCTGGGCCTGGGCCAGCAGGGCGGTCGAGCACAGCGCGGTGGCGAGGGCGGTGCGCGCCAGGGCGCGCCGGTGAAGCTTGAACATGTCTTGTCTCCTGAATGAATCCCGGTGTTCGGGCCGAGTGGGGGGATGCTAGGAGGGCCGCTCCATACGATCCAATACTTTTCCGCCAGTTCTGAATAACACGGGGTTATGCGTGGGCGACAATGCGGCCCATGAACCTGCGTCAGATCGAGGTGTTCCGCGCCGTCATGACCACCGGCTCCACCACCGAGGCCGCGCGGCTGCTGCACGTCTCGCAGCCGGGCATCAGCCGCCTGGTGCGCCACCTGGAACTGCAGCTGGGCGTGGCCCTGTTCGAGCGCCGCAGCGGCCGGCTGGTGCCCACGGCCGAGGCGCGCGAGCTGCAGGAGGAAATCGAGAAGGTCTACCGGGGCGTGCAGCACGTGCGCGACGTGGCGGCCCACCTGCGCTTCGGCACGCGCACCACGCTGCGCGTGCTCTCCAGCGCCAACACCGCGCTGCAGCTGGTGCCGCGCTGCATCGCCGCGCTGGTCGGCCAGGCCACCACCGCGCGCGTGCTGTTCGAGTCGCTGCCCACGCGCGAGATCGTCAAGCTGCTGGTGACGGAGGAGGCCGACGTGGCCATCTCCAGCGCGCCGCTGGACCACCCGGCGCTGGACATCGAGGAGATCGGCCGCTGGGAGCTGCTATGCGCCTTGCCCGCCGACCATGCGCTGCTGAAGAGGGCCAAGCCGTCGTTGGCCGAGGTGCTGGCCGGCCGCCTCGTGGTCTACAGCCCGGAGGCACCGCAAAGCGCGGTGATCGACCACTGGATCGAATCGCACGGCGTGGCGCGCAACGTGGCGGCCGAGGTGCGCTCGGGCCTGGCCGCGTGTTCGGTGGCGGCCACCGGCGCGGCCGTGGCCTTCGTGGACGACCTCTCGGCCCGCGCCCACCGGCCCGAAGGCCTGGTGTTCACGGCGCTGCCAGGTTCACCCACGTTTCCGATCTTCGCGGTGCGCAACCGACACCGCCCGCTCTCGCGCCTGGGCACCGCGTTCCTGCAGATCGCGCGCGAGCAGCTGGAGGCCCTGCGCGCGGCGCCCCTGCCGTTGCACAAGGCCGCGCTGCGCTGAAGGACGTTCAGGCCGCCGCGATCGGCAGGCCCACGAGCTTTTCGAGTTCGGCGTGGTCCAGGCCCTCGACCTTGTCGATCAGCTTCAGACCTTGCGGCGTGCACGCCAGCGTGGCGAGGTCGCTGTAGATGCGCTTGACGCAGCCGATGCCGGTGAGCGGGTAGCTGCACTGCGCCACCACCTTGCTCGCGCCCTGCTTGGTGAGCAGGTCCATCATCACCCAGGTCTGCTTGGCGCCGATGGCCAGGTCCATCGCGCCGCCCACGGCCGGAATGGAGCCCGCTTCGCCGGTGCTCCAGTTGGCCAGGTCGCCGGTGGCCGAGACCTGGAAGGCGCCGAGCACGCAGATGTCCAGGTGGCCGCCACGCATCATGGCGAAGCTGTCGGCGTGGTGGAAGAACACGCCGCCGGGCAGCAGCGTCACCGGCTGCTTGCCGGCGTTGATCAGGTCGTAGTCTTCCTCGCCCGCGGCCGGCGCCGGGCCCATGCCCAGGATGCCGTTCTCGCTGTGCAGCACCACCTCGATGCCCGGGGGCAGGTGGTTGGCCACCAGCGTGGGCTGGCCGATGCCCAGGTTCACGTAGGCGCCGTCGTGGATGTCCTGCGCCACGCGGCGCGCGAGTTCGTCTTTGGTTCTTCTCGTATAGCTCATGCGGCCTCCTTGAAACCGCCGGCCTGCGTGGCCACGCGAGGGATCTGCACGATGGCGCTCACGTGGATGCCGGGCGTCACCACCGCTTCGGGGTCGAAGCTGCCAAGTTCGGCGATCCCGTAGACGCTGGCGATGGTGCGCTTCGCGGCGGTCGCCATCACCGGGCCGAAGTTGCGCGCGGCCTTGCGGTAAGTGAGGTTGCCCCAGCGGTCGCCGCGCTCGGCCTTGATGAGCGCCACGTCGCCGAAGATCGGGTACTCCAGCACATAGGGCTTGCCGTTGATCACGCGCGTTTCCTTCGCGCTGCCGTCGGCGTTCTTCGCGAGTTCGGTGCCGAAGCCGGTGGGCGTGAAGAAGGCGCCGATGCCGGCGCCGGCGGCGCGCAGGCGCTCGGCCAGGTTGCCTTGCGGCACCAGCTCGAGTTCGAGCTGGCCGCTGCGGTAGAGCGCGTCGAACACATGGCTGTCGGCCTGGCGCGGGAAGCTGCAGATGACCTTGCGCACGCGCCCGGCCTTGAGCAGCGCGGCCAGGCCGGTGTCGCCGTTGCCGGCGTTGTTGTTGACCACGGTGAGCTCGCGCGCGCCCTGGTCGATCAGGCCGTCGATGAGTTCACCGGGAATGCCGGCGGTGCCGAAACCACCGATGAGCACGGTGGCGCCGTCTTCGATGCCGGTGAGCGCCTCGGCGACCGAGGCGGCGATCTTGTTGATCACGGAAGTTCTCCTTCAGGGGGTGCCCGCGCATTTTGTCAGCGAAAGGCCCGCCATTTCGTGTCCACATTTCCCTCTGCGGAAAACTGATTTTCAGGTGACCCGAAAGGCACCCGAGCCCGGATAGGCTGCGATCATCGCGGGGAACGACGCATCAAGATAGGGACAAAAAAGGCATGAAATCATTCGTCTACCAGAACCTGCCGGCGCGCGTGGTCTTCGGTGCCGGCTCGCTGGCCCAGCTGCCGCGCGAAATGGACGCCCTGGGCGCGGCGCGCGCGCTGGTGCTCAGCACGCCCGAGCAACGCGCCTCGGCCGAACGCGTGGCCGAACTGCTCGGCGCGCGCGCCGCCGGCATCTTCGACCGCGCGGTGATGCACGTGCCGATCGAGACCGCGCGCGAAGCCCGCGAGGTGGCGCGCCAGCTGGGCGCGGACTGCGCCGTGGCCATCGGCGGCGGCTCCACCACCGGCCTGGGCAAGGCCATCGCGCTCGACTCGGGCCTGCCCATTGTCGCCATCCCCACCACCTACGCGGGCTCGGAGATGACGCCCATCTACGGCATCACCGAAGCCGGCCTGAAGAAAACCGGCAAGGACCCGCGCGTGCTGCCGCGCACGGTGATCTACGACCCCGAGCTGTCCCTGGGCCTGCCCGTGGCAATGAGCGTCACCAGCGGCATCAACGCCATCGCTCACGCGGCCGAAGGCCTGTACGCGACCGATGCCAACCCCATCATCGACCTCATGGCCGAAGAGGGCATCGCCGCGCTGGGCCGCGCGCTGCCGCGCATCCGCGCGCAGCCGGCGGACGCCGAGGCGCGGTCCGACGCCCTGTACGGCGCCTGGCTCTGCGGCACCGTGCTCGGCGCGGTGGGCATGGCCCTGCACCACAAGCTCTGCCACACCCTGGGCGGCAGCTTCAACCTGCCGCACGCCGAGACGCACACCATCGTGCTGCCGCACGCCCTGGCCTACAACGCGGCGGCGGCCCCGCAAGCCATGGAACGCATCCGCCGCGCCCTGGGCGGCGCGAGCGCGGCGCAGGCGGTGCACGACCTCGCCAAGGCCAACGGCGCGCCGGTGGCGCTGAAGGACATCGGCATGAAAGCCGAGGACCTGGACAAGGCCTGCGAGATCGCGATGAGCAACCAGTACCCGAACCCGAGGCCGCTGGAGGCGGGGGCAATCCGGCGCTTGCTGCAGGATGCGTTCGAGGGCACGCGGCCTTCCTGAGGCTAGCGCTGGCCCTGCGCCAGCAGATCCACATACGCCCCACCCACCAGCTGCGAGGGCGCGATGCCGAGGTCGGTCATCAGCCGGTGCGCTTCGCGCACGCCGGCTTCCAGCGGTTCGCCGTCTTCGAGCACCACCTCCAGTTCGAGGAAGTCGCCCAGGCCCTGCACCTTGTCGAGGTGGATGCGGGTGCGCCCCAGCAGGTACAGCGTGCGGTCCTTGATGACGCGGCCGATCTCGCCGTGCGCCAGCGTGAGGGCCTCGCGCAGGCTGGCCGGGCTGGCGGTGGGTGAGCGCACGTAGAACGATTCCTTGGGGCCTTGCCGGTCGGTGCGGCGGTAGAAGATCAGCTCGCCTTCCGTTTCTGAAAACACGCGCAGCTTGAGGCGGCCGTTGTCGCAGCGGAAGAAAGTGTCGTCCTGCGCGATGGCGATGGGGCCGTGGTCGGCCATGGCGGCGGCCTTGGCGGCGACGGCGCTGAAGTTGTCCAGGCGGGCTTTGATCTCGACGTTTCTCGGCATGGTGGGGGGCGATGGCGGGGTGGTCAGGCCGCGGCCTGGGGTGGTGCAAGGAGTTTGCGCATCAACGCGTTCGGGATGATGACACCCGCGCGCACGGGAAAGCGCTGCTCCACGACCTCGAACCCGAAGCGGGCGAAGAAGGGCTGTGCGGTTCGGCTGACGTCCGCCGTGAGTTCGGTGATGCCCTGGCGGGCCGCCTCTTCGTGAATGCGCTCCATGAGGCGGCGGCCCACCCCCTGGCGAGGAAAGTCGGCGGACACGAAGAAGTGATCGATGTAGCCGCTGGGTTGCAGGTCCGCGTAGCCGGCGATCACGCCATCGACCTCGGCCACGAAGGGCCGAAGGCGGCGCATCTTGATGGCCCACGGCCCCGGGTCCTGCCGGTCCGGCGCCCAGGCCTGGACCTGCTCGGGCGTGTAGTCGCGCGAAGCCACGCGGTGGATGGCCTCGCGGTGCACGCGGTAGAGGGCCGCTTCGTCGCCGGGCTGGAAAGGGCGGATGTTCATCGTGCGATGGCGCTCTGCGAGACGGTCAGTAGACGGAGAAGCGGCCCGTCCACTTGCGCTCGTAGTCCATCTTCTCGAAGTGCGCGGCCATGAAGTCGATGAAGGTGCGCACCTTGGCGCTGAGGTGCTTGCGGCTGGGGTAGGCCAGGTTGACGGTGAGGCGGGGCAGGTCCCAGTCGTCGAGCATGGGCACCAGGCGGCCGGCGACGATGTCGTCGTAGACGATGTAGCTGGGCTGGACCAGGATGCCCATGCCGTCGAGCGCGGCGGCGCGCAGGATCTGGCCGTCGTTGCTCTCCAGCAGGCCCTTCACGTTGACGGTCTGCTGCTCGTCGCCGCGCGTGAAGCGCAGTTCGTTGGGGTTGTTGGCGTGCGTGTAGATCAGCAGCTTGTGCCGGTGCAGGTCGTCGATGGTGCGCGGCACGCCGTGGCGCGACAGGTAGGCTGGCGACGCCGTGAGGATGCGCCGCGTGCCCGCGAGCCGGCGGATGGTGATGTTGGAGTCGGGCTCGTATTCGCGGTTGCGGATCGCCACGTCGATGTTGTTGTCGATGATGTCCAGGTAGCGGTTGGCCGCTTCCACGTGCACCGACACGTTGGGGTAGCGCTCGGTGTACTCGCGCAGCAGCGGCGCGATGTGGTGCATGGAGAACGAGAGCGAGGCGGTGACGCGCAGCACGCCGGTGGGGTTGAGCGCGGCCGCGTTCACGGTGGACTCGGCGTCGCGCAGGTCGGCCAGGATGGCGCGCGAGCGCTGGAAGAACTCCTGCCCCGTGTCGGTGAGGTAGAGGCGGCGCGTGTTGCGCTCCACCAGGCGCACGCCCAGGCGCGTCTCCAGCGCGGCCAGGTGGCGGCTCGCGCTGGCGTTGGACAAATTGAGCAGCTCGGCCGCGCGGCTCAGGCTGCCGGTCTCGGCCACCTGCACGAACAGTTCGATCTCGGTCCAGCGGTCCATGGTCTCCTCTTTGTTGCGCCTGACGAAAAAGTCATTTTTGTCTCAGGTCTTTTTCGGGGTCTCCCAAGGCCGTACATTGTGCCGGCACTCCCGGAGACCACGCTTGAGAAACCTCGACCAGTACAACATCACCCAGGCGGTGCTCGCGCGCATGGCGAACACGCCAGACCCGCGCCTCAAACAGATCATGACCAGCCTGGTGCAGCACCTGCACGCCTTCGCGCGCGAAGTGAAGCTGACCGAGGCCGAGTGGAAGGCCGGCATCGACTTTCTCACCGCCACCGGCCACAAATGCACCAACCAGCGGCAGGAATTCATCCTGCTCTCGGACGTGCTCGGCCTGTCCATGCTGACGGTGGCGCAGAACAACGACAAGCCCGCCGGCTGTACCGAGGCCACGGTGTTCGGGCCCTTCCACGTGGAAGGCGCGCCGCACTACGAGCATGGCGCCGACGTGGCCAACGGCGCGGCCGGCACGCCCTGCCTGGTGCGCGGCAGCGTGCGCGGGCTCGACGGCGCGCCGGTGGCCGATGCCGTGATCGACGTGTGGCAGGCCGACGCCGATGGCATGTACGACGTGCAGCGCACCGACCTGCCCGAGGCCCAGGGCCGGGGCGTGCTGCGCAGCGGCCCCGACGGGCGTTTCCACTTCCAGAGCGTGGTGGCCGAGCCGTACCCGATTCCCGACGACGGCCCGGTGGGCGACATGCTGCGCGCCACCGGCCGCCACCCCTGGCGCCCGGCGCACCTGCATTTCATGATCCAGGCGCCCGGCTACGAAACGCTGGTGACGCACGTGTTCCGCGACGGTGGCGAGTACCTCGACTCAGATGTCGTGTTCGGCGTGCGCCAATCCCTGGTGGCCGACTGGGTGCGGCAGCCCGACGGCACCCACACGCTGGACTTCGACTTCGTGCTCAACCGGGCCCAGCCCGCCACCGCCGCCCGCGCCACATGATCAAACACATCGTCATGTGGAACGTGCACGGCGAGACCGCCGTGGCCAAGGCGCACAACGCGCAGCGGCTCAAGCGCGCCTTCGAAGGCCTGCGCGAGCAGATCCCCGGCCTGCTGCGGCTGGAGATCGGCCTGGACGAAAGCGGCGTGGACTACGCCTGCGACGCCGTGCTCTACGCCGAATTCGAGTCGCGCCAGGCCCTCGACGACTACGCCCACCACCCCGCGCACACCCGCGTGCGCCACGAACTGGAGGGCGTGCGCACCGCGCGCCACCAGGTCGACTTCGAAACCCTTTGAATCACCGCAACCCCCTAGGGAAGGTCTGCACAACGCTCGCCGCCATGGGCCCTGATGCGCGATGTTTCAGATGGCGAGAGATGCGGCGCGATTCGGGCCATTTCAGGGTCAGTTTGCGACTCAGCGGCGGCCTCTCGGGCCCCTTTGGGCGCACTCATCCCCGGGCCTCTTGCAAAAGCGTTCGACGCACCATCCACAAGTTGCTCAATGCGAACAGCGTGTGCAACTGCGCCGTGTTCTTGGCAAGCCCTCGATAACGCACTTTCACATGGCCGAACTGGCGCTTGATGACCCGGAACGGATGCTCGACC
>NZ_JBYTAE010000048.1:0-46597 GCF_058787875.1 Hydrogenophaga sp. FW305-3-2-15-A-LB1
GACCACCCCCATCAATTCCCCCGCCAGCCCCTTGGAGCTGATCCAGCCCGACATGCAGCGGGTGGACCAAGTCATCAGCGAACGCCTGACCACCGAGGTACCGCTGGTCCGGGAAGTTGCCCAGTACATCATCTCGGCGGGCGGCAAGCGCTTGCGCCCGGCCTTGCTGCTGCTGGTCAGCGGCGCGATCAACAGCCAGAACCCTCAGCGCCACACGCTGGCGGCCGTGGTGGAGTTCATTCACACCGCGACCCTGCTGCACGACGACGTGGTGGACGAGTCCACCTTGCGCCGGGGGCGCGAGACCGCCAACGAGCGGTTTGGCAATGCCGCCAGTGTGCTGGTGGGTGACTTTCTTTACTCCCGCGCCTTTCAGATGATGGTGGACATCAACGACATGCGCGTGATGCAGGTGCTGTCCGACGCCACCAACGTGATCGCCGAAGGCGAAGTGCTTCAACTCATGAACATGCACGACGCCACCATCGACGAGGCCGCGTACCTGCGCGTGATCCGCTCCAAAACGGCCAAGCTGTTCGAAGCCAGCGCCCGCTTGGCGCCCATCCTGGCGGGCGCGGATGCCCATACCGAGGCCCTGTGCGCGGAGTACGGGCAGGCCCTGGGCACCGCCTTTCAGGTGATCGATGACGTGCTCGACTACGAGGGCAGCGCAGACGAATTGGGCAAGAACCTGGGGGACGACCTGCGCGAAGGCAAGGTCACCCTGCCCATCATTTGCGCCCTGCGTTCCGGCTCCGAGGCGCAGAAGGCGCTGCTGCGTCAGGCCATCGAACAGGGCGACGTGGCGCACCTCGATGCCATCAGGGACATCATTCTTCAAACGGGTGCCCTGGATGCGGCTCGGGTCAGTGCACACGCGGAGGCCCAACGGGCGATCGAGGCCGCCAAGCAACTGCCGGTCAATGCCTACAGCGCAGCTTTGCTACAATTGGCGGCTGGCCTGCTTGAGCGACGATCTTGAGCAGCCACGGAAGGCCAACGGCCTTCAGACGATCGACCACTTTCGGTCCATCGGGGTGTAGCTTAGCCAGGTAGAGCGCTACGTTCGGGACGTAGAGGCCGGAGGTTCGAATCCTCTCACCCCGACCAGTTTCCCCCTTTCAGACATTGCCGTTCAGACCGGGCCAACGACCGGCCGGTCGGATTTCGCGTCCTCGATACAACGGCCAGCGGGGGAATCCGCATTTCCGACACAAGTTGCCTCAATAATGGCGGGCAAGTCCTTGATTTACGATAAATAGAAATCTATGGCGTCCGTCGAAACCGTCCCCCAGGAGACCCCGTCCATGGCCTTGCCAGGCCTGGGCCGTGCGCTCGTGTCTGCGGGGAAGCTTGGCCAGAAGGCGGCTGAAGATCTTTATCGCAAAGCACAAAGCGGCCGCTCCAGCTTCATCGCAGAGCTGACCGGCTCAGGGGCTGTGTCCGCTTCGGATCTGGCCCACACCATGTCGGTGGCTTTTGCCGCGCCACTGCTCGATCTGGACGCGATCGACGTGCAACGCCTGCCCGCCGGCCTGCTCGATCCCAAGATCTGCAGCGACTACCGCATCGTCGTCCTGAGCAAACGCAACAACCGCTTGATGGTGGCCACGGCCGATCCAGCCGACCAACAGGCCGCCGAGAAGATCAAGTTCGCGACCCAGATGGGCGTGGACTGGGTGATTGCCGAGTACGACAAGCTCAGCAAACTGGTGGAGACCCAGACCACCAGCGTCAACGACACGATGGACAACATCATCGGTGGCGAGTTCGAGTTCGACGAGGCGGCCACCGAGACGAGTGTGAGCGACGTGACCGACAAGGCGTCGGAGGTCGACGACGCGCCCGTGGTCAAGTTCCTGCACAAGATGCTGATCGACGCATTCAACATGCGGGCATCCGACTTGCACTTTGAGCCTTACGAGCACAACTACCGGGTCCGTTTTCGGGTGGACGGCGAACTGCGTGAAATTGCGTCGCCGCCGATCGTGATCAAGGACAAGCTGGCGTCGCGGATCAAGGTGATCTCCCGCATGGACATCTCGGAGAAACGTGTGCCCCAGGACGGGCGCATGAAACTCAAGATCGGACCGGACCGCGTGATCGACTTTCGGGTCAGCACCCTGCCCACCTTGTTCGGCGAGAAGATCGTGATCCGTATTCTGGACCCGAGCAGCGCCAAGGTCGGCATCGATGCCCTAGGCTACGAACCCGAGGAAAAAGAGCGGCTGTTGAACGCGATCAGCCGGCCATACGGCATGGTGCTGGTCACCGGCCCCACGGGGTCGGGGAAAACTGTGTCGCTGTACACCTGCCTGAACATCCTGAACAAGCCAGGCATCAACATTTCCACGGCGGAAGATCCGTCGGAAATCAACCTGCCGGGTGTCAATCAGGTCAACGTCAACGAGAAGGCGGGCCTGACCTTCGCGGCGGCCCTCAAGGCATTTCTGCGCCAGGATCCCGACGTGATCATGGTGGGTGAGATTCGCGATCTCGAAACGGCTGACATCTCGATCAAGGCCGCACAAACCGGTCACATGGTGCTGTCCACCCTGCACACGAACGACGCGCCGACCACACTGACGCGGATGATGAACATGGGCATTCCCACGTTCAACATCGCCTCCAGCGTGATCCTGATCACCGCCCAGCGGCTGGCCCGCCGCCTGTGCGCCACCTGCAAGGCGCCGCTGGACGTACCGCGCAAGGCCCTGGTGGACGCAGGATTCAAGCCGGAAGACCTTGATGGCACCTGGACGCCCTACAAGCCCGTGGGGTGCTCGGCCTGCAACAACGGCTACAAGGGCCGCGTCGGCATCTACCAGGTGATGCCCATTTCGGAAGAAATCCAACGCATCATCCTGCGTGGTGGCAGCGCGCTCGACATTGCCCAGCAGGCCGGCAAGGAGGGCGTTCGCACGCTGCGCGAATCGGGTCTGCTCAAGGTGAAGCTGGGCATGACTTCGCTGGAAGAAGTGCTCAGCGTGACCAACGAGTGATGCAGTTCCAGACACAAGGCTCAGAGGGATAGAGGGACACCATGGCAACCGCAGTATCCAAGAACGTCAAGGACGCCGTCTTCGAGTGGGAGGGCAAAGACCGCAACGGCAAGACCGTGCGTGGAGAAACACGGGCCGCGGGAGAAAACCAGGTATTGGCTGCGCTGCGGCGCCAGGGCATCGTGCCCGGCAAGGTCAAGAAGCGCCGCATGAGTTCGGGCAAGCGCATCAAGCCCAAGGACATTGCCATCTTCACGCGCCAGCTGGCCACCATGATGAAAGCCGGTGTGCCCCTGCTCCAGGCGTTCGACATCGTCGGCCGGGGCAACGCCAACCCCAGCGTCACCAAGCTGCTCAACGACATCCGCACCGATGTGGAAACCGGCACTTCGCTGAGTTCGGCGTTTCGCAAACACCCGCTGTACTTTGACAGCCTGTACTGCAACCTCGTGGAAGCCGGTGAAGCCGCAGGTATTCTGGAGGAGTTGCTGGACCGCCTGGCCACTTACATGGAGAAGACCGAGGCGCTCAAGTCCAAGATCAAGTCGGCGCTGATGTACCCGATCGCCGTGATCATCGTGGCCTTCGTGGTGGTGACCATCATCATGATCTTCGTGATCCCCTCGTTCAAGGAGGTGTTCTCCTCCTTCGGCGCCGATCTGCCCGCGCCGACCCTGTTCGTGATCGCGATAAGCGAGTTCTTCACCGAGTACTGGTGGTTGATCTTTGGCGTCCTCGGTGGCGGCTTCTACTTTTTCATGCAGGCCTGGCGGCGCAATGAGAAGGTGCAGCGGTTCATGGACCGCCTGCTGCTCAAGCTGCCGATCTTTGGTCCATTGATCGAAAAATCGGTCATCGCCCGCTGGACGCGCACGCTGGCGACAATGTTCGCGGCGGGCGTGCCCCTGGTGGAAGCGCTGGACTCGGTGGGTGGTGCATCGGGCAACTCGGTCTACGCCATCGCCACCGAACGGATCCAGCAGGAGGTGTCGACCGGCACCAGCCTGACCAACGCCATGACCAATGCCAACATCTTCCCATCCATGGTGCTGCAGATGTGCGCCATCGGTGAGGAGTCGGGCTCCATCGACCACATGCTGGGCAAGGCCGCCGACTTCTATGAAGCCGAGGTCGACGACATGGTGGCGGGCATCTCCAGCCTGATGGAGCCCATCATCATCGTTGTGCTGGGGACCGTCATTGGCGGTATCGTGGTGTCGATGTACCTTCCCATCTTCAAGCTGGGCCAGGTGGTTTGATGCTGGCGGAAGCGGGCGTGCCGGGCGCGGCGCTGCTGGGCTTGCTCGGCTTGTTGGTGGGCAGCTTTCTCAATGTGGTGATTCACCGCCTGCCCAAGATGATGGAACTGCGCTGGGCGGCCGAATGCGCGGATCTTCAGAACACGGTAGAGAATCCGGCAGCGGCCTCACCAGAAGCTGAAACATTCAACCTGATGGTGCCGCGCTCGCGCTGCCCGCATTGCGGACATCAGATCCGCTGGTTCGAGAACATCCCGGTGTTCAGCTACCTCGCGTTGCGCGGCCAATGCAGCCAGTGCAACGCGCCGATCAGCGCACGCTATCCGGCGGTAGAGTTGACGGCCGCGGTCCTGTTCGCCTGGTGCGGGTGGCAATGGGGGCTGGGCTGGGAGGCCCTGGCCTGGTGCGGCTTTTCTGCGGCGGTGCTAGCACTCGCGTGCATCGACTGGGACACCACGCTGCTGCCCGACGACATCACCCTTCCCTTGCTGTGGGCCGGCCTGTGCGCAGCAGGTCTGCGACTGACAGACACCGCGCTCCCGGACGCTCTCTGGGGGGCTGTGGCAGGCTACCTGTCGCTCTGGCTGGTGTACTGGGCCTTCAAGCTGATCACGGGCAAGGAAGGCATGGGCTACGGTGACTTCAAGCTCTTCGCCGCCTTCGGCGCGTGGTTCGGCTGGCAAGCGTTGATCCCGGTGATCCTGATGGCCTCGGTGATCGGTGCCGTGGTGGGCATCGCCATCAAACTCAAAGGCAACCTGCGCGAGGGAGGCTATGTGCCTTTCGGCCCCTTCCTGGCATTGGCCGGCTTGACCTCGATGGTCTTTGGCCCTTCGGCCATTCTGGCCGCCATCGGCCTGTGAGCCAGACGCCTCACAGGCCGCCCCTGCGGCTGGGACTCACCGGTGGCATTGGCAGTGGCAAGAGCACGCTGGCGCGCCTGCTGCAGGCCCGTGGCGCCGGTGTGATCGATGCCGACGCCATCTCCCGCCGCAGCACCGAAGCCGGCGGCGCCGCGATGCCCGCCATCGCACACACCTTTGGCCCGGCATTCCTGGCTCCAGATGGCGCCCTCGACCGGCAGCGCATGCGCGATCACGTGTTCGCACACCCCGAAGCCCGCCACACGTTGGAGCACATCATCCATCCGCTGGTGGGCGCGGAAATCCAGCGCCAGGCCCAGGCATCGGCCTCTGCCTGTCTGGTGTTCGATGTGCCTCTGCTCGTCGAGTCCCCACGCTGGCGGCCTCAGCTGGACCGCGTGCTGGTGGTCGACTGCTCGCCCACCACGCAGATCCGCCGCGTGAACGCTCGCAGTGGATGGGACGCCACCACCACCGAAGCCGTGATGCGCAACCAGAGTCCGCGTGCCTTGCGCCTGGCCGCGGCCGACCTCGTGGTCTTCAACGACGCCGACGACCTGGCCCTGCTGGAGCGCGCCGCTGAGGCCCTGGCCAAGCGGTTCGGGCTATGATGAACCCCCACCCGCCGCTCCGTCCCGCGACCGCCCCGCTGCCGTGATCCTGTACGACTACCCCTTCAACGAACGCATTCGCACCTACCTGCGGCTTGAACAGCTGTTTCGTCGCATGGTGGAACTGGTGCCCCGCAGCCACCCGCTGGATCACCACTATGCGATCCAGACCATCTTCGAGATCATGGACGTGGCGGCCCGGGCCGACATGAAGTCGGATGTGCTCAAGGATCTGGACCGGCACAAGCAGCAACTCATCGGTTTTCGCGGCAATCCGATGATCGCGGAGCAGGCCCTGGAAGAGGTCATCCAGAAGCTGGAAGACTGCTTCACGCAACTGAGCGAAATGACCGGCAAGACCGGCCAGGCCCTGACTGAGAACGACTGGCTGATGAGCATCCGCAGCCGCATCGGCATTCCAGGCGGCACCTGCGAGTTTGATCTGCCCGGCTACTACCACTGGCAGCACCGGAGCGCGGAGGAACGCCGGGCCGATCTGCATCGCTGGTCGGTACCGCTGGCGCCCTTGGCCGAGTCCATCGTGCAGTTGCTCAAGATGCTGCGCGAATCGGGTTCGGCCCAGAAGGTGGTCGCGCCGGGTGGCCAGTTCCAGCTGACCCTGCCGCAGGGCCGCAGCTTCCAGCTGCTGCGCTTGCGCATCGACCCGTCCACGGGGCTCATCCCCGAAATCAGCGGCAACCGGCTGATGCTGTCGGTGCGCCTGATGCGCCACGGCGAAGACGACCGCCTGCATCCAGCGCAGGAGGACGCCGCGTTTGAACTGACCCTGTGCGCCTGAGGTCGGCCGTGAGCGACAAAGCCACCCACACATCCGTCAGAACCGTCCGCTGCCCGAATTGCGGCGGGCCCAGCATCTACGCGCCGAGCAACGCGTACCGTCCGTTCTGCAGCGAGCGCTGCAAGCAGATGGATCTGGGTGCCTGGGCGAACGAGGAATTCGGCCTGCCGGAAAAGGAAGGTCAGAGCGACCCCGGCTTCGAACAAAGCTGAAACCGCCTCCCGCGGTTCAGCAGACCGACCTCAAACCGTCTGTTCGGCCGCCAGCCATTCCAGCACAGGCACGGTACCGGCCAGCACAGGGGCACACGACACCGGCAGGGTTTGCCAGCCAAACTGCTGGCCTTCGCGCATCTGCAGCTCACCGGTCCAGTCGCGCACCTTGCAGAAATGCAGCCGCACCAGTCCATGCGGGTAGTCCACCATCGACACTTTCCAGATGTGCGCGGTGCCGATGGTCAGGCCGATCTCTTCCTGAAGTTCGCGCCGCAGCGCCTGCTCCACGGTTTCACCCGCCTCCAGCTTGCCGCCCGGAAACTCCCAGTACCCAGCATACACCTTGCCCGGTGGACGGGATGTCAGCAGGAAAGCACCATCGGGAGCGATCAGCACGCCAACGGCCACGTCCACCACGGGCCGATCGGCAGGACGCGGCGCGTCCTGGTCGGCATCGACCACCAACACCGGCGCGCTCATGCCTGGATGGCGTGGGTGCCCGCGTAGTCGCGCGCGAACTGGTAGGCCACCCGACCGCTGCGCGAACCGCGCTCCAGTGCCCAGACCAGTGCCAAGGGCCGCGCCGCCGCAATGTCAGCGGCAGGCACACCCATCGAGCTGAGCCACTGCGCGACGATGGTGAGGTACTCGTCTTGGCTAAACGGGTAGAAGCTCACCCAGAGGCCGAAGCGCTCCGACAGGGAAATCTTTTCCTCCACCACCTCGCCCGGGTGCACCTCGCCATCCGCCGTGTGCGTGTAGGTGAGGTTTTCCTTCATGTACTCGGGCAGCAGGTGGCGGCGGTTGCTGGTGGCATAGATCAGCACGTTGGGGCTCGCGGCCGAAACCGAGCCATCCAGGATGGACTTGAGCGCCTTGTAGCCTGGCTCGCCATCCTCGAAACTGAGGTCGTCGCAGAACACGATGAAACGCTCCGGCCGCTCAGCCACCACTTCGACGATGTCGGGCAAATCCACCAGGTCGGACTTGTCCACCTCGATCAGCCGCAGGCCTTGCGGCGCGTATTCGTTAAGGCAGGCGCGCACCAGCGAGGACTTGCCGGTACCGCGCGCACCGGTCAACAACACGTTATTGGCCGGCAGCCCCTGCACGAACTGCAGGGTGTTGCGCTGGATTTTTTCCTTCTGCCCGTCGATCTCCTGCAGATCGTCCAGGCGCATCGCACCCACGTGTCGCACCGGCTCCAGCACGCCATGGCCGCTGCTGCGCTTGCGGTAACGCCAGGCCACGGCGGCGGCCCAGTCGGGCGCCGACATGGGCTGCGGCAGCACCGCCTCGATCCGGGTGATGAGCTGCTCGGCGCGCTGCAGCAGGCGTTCGAAGTGCTCGTTCATGACCGGTAGTCGGCGTTGATGGTCACGTACTCGTGGCTGAAGTCGCAGGTCCACACGGTCTCGCTCGCCGTACCCCGGCCCAGCCCGATTCGCACCAGGATCTCGGCTTGCTTCATGACACGCTGGCCGTCCTCTTCCTTGTAGGCCGGGTGGCGCCCACCGGCGCTGACCACATGCACGTCACCAAGGTGCAGATCGATGCCGTTGACATCCAGGTCGTGAATGCCCGCGTAGCCCACCGCTGCCAGGATGCGGCCCAGGTTCGGGTCGCTGGCGAAGAACGCCGTCTTCACCAGGGGCGAGTGAGCGACCGCGTACGCGGCCAGCAGACATTCCGAGGCGTCGCGGCCACCGTCCACCTGCACGGTGATGAACTTGGTGGCGCCTTCGCCGTCGCGCACGATGGCATGCGCCAACTGCCGCGCCACCGGGGTGAGTGCCGCCAGCAGCGCACGCCCTGCGAGGCTCTCCAGATCGGTGATGGGTGTGTTGCCCGCCCGCCCGGTGGCCACCACGACAAAGGAGTCGTTGGTGCTGGTGTCGCCGTCCACGGTGACGCGGTTGAAGGAAGCATCGGCCAGGCGGCGCGCCAGCGCATTCATCAGCTCGGGCGCGACGGCGGCGTCCGTGGCCAGGAAACCCAGCATGGTGGCCATATTGGGCCGGATCATGCCCGCGCCCTTGGCAATGCCGGTGGCGCTGAGGGTCCGCCCGTCCAGCTCGAAGCGCTGGCTGAAGGCCTTGGGCAAGGTGTCGGTGGTCATGATGCCCTGAGCCGCGGAGAGCCATTGCGCGCCGCCCTCGGTCTGAGGCTGTGCCGCGTCAGCCAGCGCCAGCGGCAGGCCGGCCAGCAGACGGTCCAGCGGCAGCGGCTCCATGATCACGCCCGTCGAGAACGGCAGCACCTGTTCGTGGTGCAGACCGAGCGAGCGCGCCAGCGCGGTGCAGGTCTGGCGTGCGTTGGCCAGGCCCGGTTCACCGGTGCCGGCGTTCGCGTTTCCGGTGTTGATCACCAGCGCGCGGATCGACTGCCCGGACGCCAGGTGGTCCCGGCACACCTGAATCGGTGCGGCCGCATAGCGGTTCTGCGTGAACACCGCGCCCACGGCGCAGCCTTCATCGAGCAGGAACACCGTGAGGTCTTTGCGGTTGGCCTTGCGGATACCCGCCTGCGCCACACCGATGCGCACACCCGCGACGGGCAGCAGATCGGTGGCCAAGGGGGCGTTGAGTTGAACAGGCATGTGAACTCCGTGGATGTACCGTGATGTCCGACGGCCGCGCGACGGCGGGCACCCTGGGGGGCCGCCCTCACGCCACCGTCAGTCCAGCTTGCCGTGGCAGTGCTTGTATTTCTTGCCGCTGCCACAGGGGCAGGGATCGTTGCGCCCCACGCGCGGCACGTCGCCCGCAGGGCGCGCGGCCGCGGCAATGGCCGCATCGGCGATGGTCTCGGCCTCGCCCGTTTCGGTCGGGGCGGTGTAGGTCACGTTGGCGATCTGCTCGGCGCGCTCTTCCAGCCGCTCGGCCGCCTCGGCCATCTGTTCGGCCGATTGCACGCGCACGTTCATGAGCACGCGGGTGACGTCGTTTTTGACGCTGTCGAGCAGTTGGCCGAACAGCATGAAAGCCTCGCGCTTGTACTCCTGTTTCGGCTGCTTCTGCGCATAGCCCCGCAGGTGGATGCCCTGACGCAGGTAGTCCAGGGCCGAGAGGTGTTCGCGCCATTGGCTGTCGATGGTCTGAAGGAGCACCACGCGCTCGAACTGGGTGAAGTTCTCCTCGCCCACCAGCGCCACCTTGCCCTCGAAGACCGTCTTGGCCGCCGCCTGCACGCGCTCGACGATTTCCTCGACATCGATGGCTTCCGCATCGGCCACCCAGCTGGACACGGGCGCTTCCACGGCCCATTCCTCGCGCAGCACACGCTCGAGCGTGGGCAGGTCCCATTGCTCTTCCACACTGCCCTCGGGCACGTACTGGTGCACCAGGTCGGTGAAGCAGCCTTCACGCAAGGCATCGATCTGCGCGCGCAGCGAGGTGGCGTCCAGAATGTCGTTGCGCTGCTGGTAGATCACCTTGCGCTGGTCGTTGGAAACGTCGTCGTACTCCAGTAGCTGCTTGCGGATGTCGAAGTTGCGCGCCTCGACCTTGCGCTGCGCGCTCTCGATGCTGCGTGTGACGATGCCGGCTTCGATCGCCTCGCCCTCGGGCATCTTCAGGCGGTCCATGATCGCGCGCACGCGGTCGCCCGCGAAGATGCGCATGAGCGAGTCGTCCAGGCTCAGATAGAAACGCGAGGAGCCAGGGTCGCCCTGGCGGCCCGAACGGCCGCGCAGCTGGTTGTCGATGCGGCGCGATTCGTGGCGCTCGGTCGCGATGATGCGCAGACCGCCCAGCGCCTTGACCTTCTCGTGGTCCTGTTGCCATTGCTGGCGGATCGTCTCGATGCGGGCCGCCTTGGTCGCGTCGTCGAGTGACTCGTCGTTCTGCACCGCATCGACCATCTTCTCGAGGTTGCCGCCGAGCACGATGTCGGTACCGCGACCGGCCATGTTGGTGGCGATGGTGATCGCGCCAGGCCGGCCGGCCTGGATGATGATGTCGGCCTCACGGGCGTGCTGCTTGGCGTTGAGCACCTCGTGCGGCAGCTTTTCGGCCTGCAGCAGGCTGGCGATGATCTCGGAGTTCTCGATCGACGAAGTGCCCACCAGCACCGGCTGGCCGCGCTCGTGGCACTCGCGGATGTCCTCGATCGCCGCGACGTACTTTTCCTTGGTGGTCTTGTAGACCCGGTCCAGCTGGTCGTTGCGCTTGCTCGGCCGGTTGGGCGGGATCACCACCGTCTCCAGGCCATAGATCTCCTGGAATTCGTAGGCCTCGGTGTCGGCCGTGCCGGTCATGCCCGAGAGTTTGCTGTAGAGACGGAAATAGTTCTGGAAGGTGATGGATGCCAGCGTCTGGTTCTCTGGCTGGATGGCCACGCCTTCCTTCGCTTCCACGGCCTGGTGCAGACCGTCGCTCCAGCGGCGGCCCGACATCAGGCGGCCCGTGAACTCGTCGACGATGACGATCTCGCCGTTCTGGTTCACATAGTGCTGATCGCGGTGGTAGAGGTGGTGCGCCTTCAGCGAGGTCACCAGGTGGTGCAGCAGCGCGATGTTGGCGGGGTCGTACAGCGAAGCCCCTTCGGGCAACAGGCCGGCCCGGCTCAGCAGGCGCTCGGCATTCTCATGGCCCTGCTCGGTCATGTGGATGGAATGCGCCTTCTCGTCCACGGTGAAGTCGCCGGGTTTGATCACCCCTTCACCCGTGCGCGGATCGGCCTCGCCCTCCTGTCGCACCAGGTGGGGCACCAGCTGCTTGATCGCCAGGTAGACCTGGGTCTGGTCTTCGGCCTGGCCACTGATGATCAGGGGTGTGCGGGCCTCGTCGATCAGGATGGAATCCACCTCGTCCACGATCGCGTAGTTCAGGCCCCGTTGCACGCGGTCGGCGGCCTCGTAGACCATGTTGTCGCGCAGGTAGTCGAAGCCGTATTCGTTGTTGGTGCCGTAAGTAATGTCGGCGCGGTAGGCGGCCTGCTTGTCCTCGCGCGGCGCCTGAGGCAGGTTGATGCCCACGGTCAGGCCGAGGAAGTTGTACAGCCGGCCCATCCACTGGGCATCGCGGCTGGCCAGGTAGTCGTTGACGGTGACGACGTGAACACCCTTGCCGGTCAGTGCGTTGAGATAGACCGGCAGCGTGGCGGTCAGCGTCTTGCCTTCGCCGGTGCGCATCTCGGCCACCTTGCCATGGTGCAGCGCCAGGCCCCCCATCAGTTGCACGTCGAAGTGGCGCATTTTCATGACGCGCTTGCTCGCTTCGCGCACCACGGCAAACGCCTCGGGCAACAAGGCCTCCAGGGCTTCGCCCTGGGCGATGCGTTGCTTGAACGCCTCTGTCTGCGCCTTCAACTCGTCGTCGCTGAGCTGCTCGAACTTCGACTCCAGTCCATTGATGCGCTCCACCGTCTTGCGATAGGTCTTCAGAAGACGGTCATTGCGGCTACCAAAGATTTTGGTGAGGAAGTTTGTGGCCATACGTGCGGGCCTGCGCCGGACACCCTGTGGATTCCGGGCAGGCAATTGGAGGTAGGAGGGCTCTCGCGAACCCGGGAGAGCAAACGACGGGAAACTACCCGTGATGTGCCGACGGACGCAGGGCTTTCAAGAGCAAAGCGCGCATTTTACCCGCCGCACCTGCCCCGCGCTCAGGGCCTGCGGGGTCCGGGCCCTGTGGCCTTGGCCACGGCCATGTTTTCGCCCGCGGCCAGGAAGCGCTGCGGATCCTGGGGCACGCCCGAGACCCAGACTTCGAAGTGCAGATGCGGCCCGGTGGAGCGTCCCGTGGAGCCCACTTCCGCGATCTTCTGGCCCCGCTTCACGATATCGCCCTTCTTGACCAGCACCTTCGAGGCGTGGGCATAGCGGGTGATGAGGTCGTTGCCATGGTCCACTTCCACCATGTTGCCGTAGGCAGGGTGGTATTCCTGCACCACCACCATCCCGCCCGCGGCGGCCAGGATGGGGGTGCCCGGATCGGACGGGAAATCCAGGCCCGTGTGCAGGGCGGAGCGCCCGGTGATGGGGTCGATGCGAAAGCCAAACGGCGACCCCACCTGCACGCCCGCCACCGGTTGCTCGGTCGGCACCATCGTGCGCTGGATCTTCTGGTCGAACAGGCGCGACTCCACCACCGTCAACCAGTCCACCCTCGAACCGCTGGTCTGGTCGATCCGCTCCAGCGCACCCATCAATTCGTCCATGCTCAGGTCACGCCCCCCCACCAGCGCGCCGCCGGCACCCGGCTTGGGCTTGAACTCCGCCGGGCTCAGGCCCGCCAGGCCTGCGACCCGCTCACCCAGCGAGTCGATCTGCACCATGCGCGCCTGCATTTCGCCCAGCTTGCGGGCCATGGCGTCGAGGTTGGCGCGCATGTAGGCGTTCTGGGTATTGGCTTCGTCCTGGTGCACCAACCGCGCCACCGGCGCAAACCCGGGCCAGCCCTGGCGCACCCCCTCCAGAAACACCCAGTGGTACGTGGTGATCGCCCCCAGCATCAGCAGCACCGACGCGAGCACGCCGACACCGACGAGCTTGAGTCCACTGAGGTGCATGGCGCGGCTCTTGGCCAGCCAGGCGTCCGTGATAATGATGTGCACTGCTCTACCTTTCCAGGCTGCCCAGATTCAACCAGGCCACCTTCATCGCATGTCTACCGCCCCCCGATCCCACAACACCATGCTCAGCCTGGAGCAGGCCGTGGGAGCTGCGCCCACGCTCGCCGCGCTGCAGGAGCGCATCCGGGAGTCCCGTTGGTGCCTGGATCAGGTGCAACACCTGATCCCCGCCAGCTTGCGTCCGCATGTGCTGGCCGGCCCCTTGCAAGATCAGGAGTGGTGCCTGCTGGTGGCCAGTTCCGCCGCGTCGACCAAACTGCGCCATTTGCTGCCTTCGCTGCAACTGGCTTTGACCCAAAGGGGTGCGCAGGTTAACGCAATCCGCATCAAAGTCCAAACGCCGGGACGATGAGCGCGCCCTGAGCCTGCGCGGGCGGTGCCTGGTGCCGCTTGTCTGACTCGAACAGACGACCTATCGCTTACAAGGCGATTGCTCTACCAACTGAGCTAAAGCGGCGGGTTGAACGAAAAATTCTACTTGACGCGCTTGAGCTGGGGCCTGCCGCCCGGCCGACCAGGGCCTGCCGGTGGATCGGGCAGATCACCCGACGCGGGCGCGCCATCGCTGGGAACGGACCGCAGCGGGCCACGGGCGGGACCGTCGGAGGCCTCTTCGACACCCGAAGGTGCATCGGGCACCACAGCGGCGTCCACGGCGGGCCGGGAGGAAACGGCCGCCGCGGGCGGCGCTGGAAAGGCCATGCCTTGGCCGTTCTCGCGCGCATAAATGGCGATCACATGGCTGATCGGCACAATGATCTCGCGCGCCACCCCGCCGAACCGGGCCTTGAATTCGATGAATTCATTGCCCAGCTTGAGCGAGCTGGTGGCTTCCATGCTCACGTTGAGCACGATCTCACCGTTCTTCACGAACTCCATGGGCACCCGCACCGACGCATCGACCTGGACGGCGATGTAGGGCGAGAACCCATTGTCGGCACACCATTCGTGCAAGGCACGGATCAGGTACGGCCGCGTGGAGGGGATTTCCGGTTCGAAGGTACTCATGAAGTTTCTGGCTTGGTCCCCTGCGGGACCGCGTGCCGTTTACTTGCGCATCACCTTTTCGGACGGCGTGAGCGCCTCGATGTAGGCCGGGCGCGAGAAGATGCGCTCGGCGTACTTGAGCAGGGGAGCGGCGTTCTTGCTGAGTTCGATGCCGTAGAAATCCAGGCGCCACAGCAGGGGGGCGATGGCCACGTCCAGCATGGAGAAATTGTCACCCAGCATGAACTTGTTCTTCAGAAACACCGGTGCGAGCTGGGTCAGGCGATCGCGGATGTGCGAACGGGCCTTCTCCAGCGCTTTCTCGTTGCCCTTGGTGCTGCGCGATTCGAGCATGGACACGTGCGTGAACAACTCTTTCTCGAAGTTCAGCAGGAACAGGCGCACGCGCGCGCGGTCCACCGGGTCGCCGGGCATCAGCTGGGGATGCGGGAAGCGTTCGTCGATGTACTCGTTGATGATGTTCGATTCGTACAGGATGAGATCGCGTTCGACCAGGATAGGCACCTGGCCATACGGGTTCATCACGCTGATGTCTTCAGGCTTGTTGTACAGGTCGACGTCCCGGATCTCGAAATCCATGCCTTTTTCAAACAGCACGAAACGGCAGCGGTGGGAGTAAGGGCAGGTGGTGCCCGAATACAAGACCATCATGTGGGAGTCTCCTTAAAGCAAAAAACAGTGGCTTGCGAACATGCCCGTCGGGCATTGCAAACCACTGTGGAACGGTCGGGCCGGCCTCCCATGAGACCGCCCCAGCCGGATCGGATTATTTGACGTCTTTCCAGAAGGCCGCATTCAAGCGCCAGGCCACGATGGTGAAAGCCGCCAGGAACAGCATCACCCACACGCCGATGCGCACGCGGGAGTTCTGGGAAGGCTCGGCCATCCACTGCAGGTAGGCCACCAGGTCGCCAACGTTTTCTTCGTAGCGCGCATCGCTCAGGGTGCCGGGTTTGACCTGCTCCCAGCCTTTGACGCGGTCCACCTCGTGGCCGTGGCTCATCACCTTCTCGTGCACCGGGCGGCGCTCGCCTTGCAGCTCCCACAGCGGGTGGGGCATGCCGATGTTCGGGAACACCAGGTTGTTCCAGCCGGTCGGCTTGGTGTCGTCGCGGTAGTAAGTGCGCAGCAGGGTGTAGACGTAGTCGGCACCGGTGCCCGCGCTGCTGGAGCGCGAACGGGCGATCAGGCTGAGGTCGGGGGGGTTCACGCCGAAGAACTGCTTGGCCTGCTTCGGATCGATGGCGGCCTTCATCGTGTCACCGATCTTGTCGGTCGTGAAGGTCAGGTTCTCAGCGATCTGCTTGTCGTTCAGGCCGATGTCACGCAGGCGGTTGTAGCGCATGAACGCCGCCGAGTGGCAGCTCAGGCAGTAGTTGACGAACAGTTTGGCGCCGTTCTGCAGGGCGGCCATGTCGTTGGTGCGCTGAGGCGCCTTGTCCAGCGGGAAGTTTCCACCAGCGGCCAGCGCCGCGCCCGACAAGCCCAGGGCCAGCATGAAGCCCAAGAGGATTTTTTTCATTTGCTTGACTCTCCGGATTGGCTCTGTGGGTTCAGTGGGGCTGGAACGTGACGCGCTGGGGCACCGGCTTGAATTCGCCGATGCGGCTCCACCAGGGCATCAGCAGGAAGAAGCCGAAGTAGAACAGCGTACCCAACTGGGACACCCGCTCGCCAATGGGCGACGGCGGTTGCACCCCGAGATAACCGAGGATCAGGAAGTTGATCACGAACACCGTGTACAGCCAGATGTTCCAGTTCGGGCGGTAGCGGATGGACTTGACCGGGCTGTGATCGAGCCAGGGCAGGAAGAACAGGATGATGACGGCGCCGCCCATGGCGACCACGCCCCAGAACTTGGCATCGATGGACAACATCAGCGCCACCAGCACCAGTGCGGCGATCACGATGCCACCCTTGATCGCGCCGGACACCTTGGCCTTGAGCGCACCCAGGACCGCCGCGATGACGACGATGGCCACCAGGGCGTACATCATTTCGGTGGTGATGGCACGCAGCATCGAGTAGAACGGCGTGAAGTACCAGACCGGCGCGATGTGCAGGGGCGTCACCAGCGGGTCGGCCGGGATGAAGTTGTTGTACTCGAGGAAGTAGCCGCCAAACTCGGGGGCGAAGAAGATGATCGCCGAGAACACCATCAGGAAGACCGAGACGCCCAGGATGTCGTGCACGGTGTAGTACGGGTGGAACGGGATGCCGTCCAGCGGCTTGCCCGATGCGTCCTTGGTGGCCTTGATCTCCACACCGTCGGGGTTGTTGGAGCCCACTTCGTGCAGGGCGATCAGGTGAGCGACCACCAGACCCAGCAGCACCAACGGCACAGCGATCACGTGGAAGCTGAAGAAGCGGTTCAGCGTGGCGTCGCCCACCACGAAGTCGCCGCGGATCAGCAGCGCCAGGTCGGGACCGACGAAGGGAATGGCGGAGAACAGGTTGACGATCACCTGGGCGCCCCAGTAGGACATCTGGCCCCAGGGCAGCAGGTAGCCCATGAAGGCCTCGGCCATCAGGCACAGGAAGATCGCGCAGCCGAACACCCAGACCAGCTCGCGCGGCTTGCGGTAGCTGCCGTAGATGAGGCCGCGGAACATGTGCAGGTACACCACCACGAAGAACGCCGAGGCGCCGGTGGAGTGCATGTAGCGGATCAGCCAGCCCCAGGGCACGTCGCGCATGATGTACTCGACCGACGCGAAGGCGAGATTGGCGTCGGGCTTGTAGTGCATCACCAGGAAGATGCCGGTGACGATCTGGATCACGAGCACCAGCAGGGCCAGCGAGCCGAAGAAGTACCAGAAGTTGAAGTTCTTGGGCGCGTAGTACTCGGAGAGGTGCTCCTTGTACAGCTTGGATGCCGGGAACCGGTTGTCGATCCAGTTCAGCGCTTTCTGACCGATCGGCGCGTCGGGGGAAATTTCTTTGAATTCAGCCATGGGGATGCCTCTGTGATCCGTTGTCTGTCAGTGCCGCTCAGGCCTGCTTCTCTTCACCCACCAGCAAGGTGGTGTCGGACAGGTAGTAGTGCGGCGGCACTTCCAGGTTGTCGGGCGCCGGCTTGTTCTTGAACACGCGGCCGGCCACGTCGAAGGTGGAGCCGTGGCAGGCGCACAGGAAGCCGCCCTTCCAGTCGTCCGGCAGCGAAGGCTGCGGGCCGGGGGTGAGCTTGTCGCCGGGGGAACAACCGAGGTGGGTGCAAATGCCCACGGTCACGAGGAATTCGGGCTTGATGGAACGGTGGCGGTTCTTGGCATAGGCCGGCGTCGGGTAGGCCGTGCGGTCCGAGTTCGGATCGGCCAGTTGCCCTTCGATGGCCTCGAGCGCGGCGAGCTGCTCGGGCGTGCGGCGCAGGATCCACACCGGCTTGCCGCGCCACTCGACGACGAGCTTCTCGCCCGGCTGAATGCCGGAAATGTCCACTTCCACGGCGGCCCCGGCGGCCTTGGCCCGCTCGGACGGCTGGAAGGTGCTCACGAAGGGAACGGCGACGGCGGCTGCACCAGCACCACCCATGGCGCAGGAGGTGATCAGCCAGGTTCTGCGGCTGCGATCAACAGTCGCACCGGCGGTTGCTTCACTCATGGGGATCTTTCAATGGGGTCGAGACGGGACACTAGGGACAACCCGGCATTGTACTGGAGCAGTCAAGGGGCTTTACCGCTTGTCGGGGTGTGGGACTTGGCTATTGCCCGGGAGCGCTCGATACCAGCGGACGCCATGCACGACTGTGTGAGAATGCCTCTCGACTTTCCGCCATCCATTTCAATCACTCGCCAACCGGAGGACCTCATGGGCATGTTGCAAGAGTTCAAGGAATTTGCCGTCAAGGGCAACGTGATCGACCTCGCCGTGGGCGTGATCATCGGCGGGGCTTTCGGCAAGATCGTCACCTCCATGGTCGACGACGTGATCATGCCCATCGTGGGCGCCATCTTCGGCAGCCTGGATTTCACCAACCTGTACCTCGCGCTCGGCAAAGTGCCCGAGGGCACGCCCGCGACGCTGGCCGGCCTGAAAGCGGCCGGCGTGCCGACCCTGGCCTACGGCAACTTCATCACGGTGGCGCTGAACTTCACCATCATGGCGTTCATCATCTTCATCATGGTCAAGCAGATCAACCGCCTCAAGCGCGAAGCGCCCGCCGCCCCGGCCGAGCCGCCCGCAACGCCCGAAGACATCGCCCTGCTGCGCGAGATCCGCGACAGCCTGCGCAAGTAAGCGTCAGCCGCTTCCGACCACGCCGCACCCCTCACGGGGCTGCGGCGTTTTTCATGCCTCAGACGCCCGTGGCTGCCAGGGCCGCGTCGATGGCCGCCAGCAGGCTGGTGGCGCTGGCCTGGCCGGTGCCGGCGATGTCGAACGCCGTGCCGTGGTCGGGGCTGGTGCGCACGAAAGGCAGGCCCAGCGTGGTGTTCACGCCGTGCTCCAGACCCAGCAGCTTGACGGGAATGAGTCCCTGGTCGTGGTACATCGCCACCACCACGTCAAAAGCCCCCTGGCGGGCGCGCATGAACACCGTGTCGGGTGCATGCGGCCCACTGGCCTGCACACCTTCCTGTTGCGCCTGTGCCACCGCCGGCGCAATGGTCTCGATTTCTTCCCGACCGAACAATCCCCCCTCCCCCGCGTGCGGGTTCAGCCCGGCCACCGCGATGCGTGGCGCGGCCAGCCCGGTTCGCCGGAAATGCGCGTCGGTGATGCGGATGGTCTGCAGCACCTGGGCCTGCGTCACGGCTTGCAGCGCCTGCTGCAAGGACACATGAATGCTCACCAGCACGGTGCTCAACCCGGGGCAGCTGAGCATCATGCGCACCGGCAGCGCAGAGATCGGCACGCCGACGTGCGCCGCCGCGAGCGCCTGCAGCAACTCGGTGTGACCCGGGTGGTGGACACCGGCAGCCGCCAGCGCTTCCTTGTGGATGGGCGCGGTCACCAGGGCCCGGGCTCGTCCCGACAGGGTCGCCTGTGCGGCCCACCGAATGCAGTCGGCTGCCGCCAGCCCGGCCTCGGCGCTCACACGCCCCGTGGGCACCGGTCGGGCCAGCGAACACGCCTGCACCACCGCCATGCATCCCGGAGGCACCGCGTCAAGGTCCGACAACGCCTCGATTTCGGCCAGCATCAGCGCTTCGGCGGCCGAGCCCCGCTCCGCCGCCGTGGCGCGCAAGGCCTGGTGCATCGTCGCCACGTCGCCGGCCACCACCACCTGGCGCTGCAGCGCCGGCCGTTCACGAAACGCTTTGGCGATGATCTCGGGCCCGATGCCCGCGGGATCGCCCATGCTCAGAATCAGCGGAGGGGGTGGGAACGGCGGCATGTGGCGCCTCAGGCGGGGTTGTCGATGTCGATGAACACGTGCGCCAGCCCCAGCTGCGCGGCCACATGGGCACCGACGGCAGGCGCGCCATAGCGCTCGGACGCGTGGTGGCCGCAGGCGATGTAGGCGACGCCACATTCGCGGGCATAGTGCGCCTGCGGCTCGGAAATCTCGCCGGTGATGAACACATCCGCACCGGCCGCGATGGCCGCCTCGAAGTAGCCCTGCGCGCCGCCCGTGCACAGCGCCACATGGCGCACCGGACGATCGGGCTCGGCGACCAAGGTCACTGCGCGACCCAGGCACCGGGCCACATGATCGGCCAGCGCGGCGGCCGACTCGCTGCGGCGCTCGCCCATGAAGCCCAGGGCCTGCTCGCCGAAGCGGCCCCGCGCGTCGTCGTACACGGCCACCCCCAGTTGGCGTGCAAGCTGCGCGTTGTTGCCCAGCTCGGGGTGCGCATCCAGCGGCAGGTGGTAGGCCAGCAAATTGATGTCATGCGCCAGCAGCAGCGCCAGACGCTGCTTCATCCAGCCGGTCACGCGGCCGTCCTGGCCGCGCCAGAACAGGCCGTGGTGCACCAGGATGGCATCGGCGCCCTCCTTCACCGCGGCCTCGATCAGCGCCCTGCTGGCGGTCACCCCGCTCACCAGCTTGCGCACTTCTGCCCGGCCCTCGACCTGCAACCCGTTCGGCCCGTAGTCCTTGAACTGGGTTGGCTGCAGCAGCGTGTCAAGGGCATCGGTCAGGGCGGCGCGGGAAACGGTGGGGTGGTCGGTGCGCGGATCGGGCATGGGCAGTCGGCGTGGGGCAAGGCGGAGCCCTCCATTCTGACACCCCCTCCTCCACCGACCGGGTCGCCCGCCTCTTGAAGCCGTCGCCGTTCACGCCCATATGCGGGACAATATCGGCGGACGCGGCCGAGGCCGCGGCCCCTCCTCAACCCGCTCGACATCCCCATGAAACGACTCTGGCTCCTGTTCGCCCAAACCGTCACTGTGCTCGTGGCGGCGTTGTTCGTGGTGGGCACCTTGCAGCCCCAATGGCTGGGCCGCCAGACCGCCGTGGTGCCCGTGTTCGAGGCCCCATCGGGCACGCCAGTGGCGACGGTCGAGGGCACCGGGAGCTTTCGCGCCGCCGCCCGCACCGCATCGCCGGCCGTGGTGAGCATCAACACCAGCAAGGCGCCAGCCCACAACCCGCAAAGCGCGGATCCCTGGTTCCGGTTTTTCTTTGGCGACCAGGCCCCCTCGCAGCAGCAAAGTGGCCTGGGATCGGGCGTGATCGTCAGTCCTGCCGGCTACGTGCTCACCAACAACCACGTCATCGAAGAAGCCGACGAGATCGAGGTCATCCTCAACGACGGCCGCAAGGCCGTGGCGGAGGTGATCGGTACCGACCCGGAAACCGATCTGGCGATCCTGAAGATCAACCTGACCGACCTGCCCGTGATCACCCTGGGCAACTCCGATGCGCTGGAAATCGGCGACCAGGTGCTGGCCATCGGCAACCCGTTTGGCGTGGGCCAGACCGTCACCAGCGGCATCGTCAGCGCGCTTGGCCGCACCCAGCTGGGCATCAACACCTTCGAGAACTTCATCCAGACCGATGCCGCCATCAACCCGGGCAATTCGGGCGGCGCACTGGTGGACGTGAGCGGTCAGCTGATGGGCATCAACACCGCGATCTACTCACGCTCCGGCGGCTCGATGGGCATCGGCTTTGCCATCCCCACCTCCACCGCGCGCAGCGTGATGGAAGCCATCGTGAAGGACGGACAGGTCACGCGCGGCTGGATCGGCGTGGAGCCCCAGGACCTGAGCCCCGAACTCGCCGAGAACTTCGGCATGCAGCCGGGCACGGGCGTCATCATCAGCGGCGTGCTGCAGAACGGGCCCGCCGCCCAGGCCGGCATTCGTCCAGGCGATGTGATCACCGCCGTGGCCGGCCGCTCGGTGAACAATGTGGCGCAACTGCTGTCGGCCGTGGCCAACCTGTCGCCGGGCACGCCCGCGTCGCTCGATGTGGTGCGGCGCGAGGGCAAGACGAAGATCGAGGTCACACCGGGCCGGCGCAACCTGCCGCGTCAGCAAGCCACCCCACGCTGAAGCGCGGGATCGATCAAGCCGCCGGCTTTTCTTCTTCCTTGGCTTCTTCGTCGGTCTTGGCCGACGCCTTGATGAACCACTGCGCGCCCCAGATGCCCAGTTCGTAGAGCAGGCACATGGGCACGGCCAGCGCCAGCTGGGAGATCACGTCCGGCGGCGTCACGACGGCCGCGATGACGAAGGCCACGACGATGAAGTAGCCCCGGAACTCCTTGAGCTTCTGCACCGTCACCATGTTCATCTTGACCAGCAGCACCACGACGATGGGCACCTGGAACGCCAGGCCAAAGGCGAGGTACAGCGACAGAATGGCCTCCACGTATGAGGCGATATCGGGCGTGGCGGCCACGCTCGCCGGCGTGAACTTCTGGATGAAGCCGAACATCTTGTCCAGCACGAAGAACTGCACGAACGCGATGCCGATGTAAGCCAGCAAGCTGCCCAGCACGATCAGGGGCACGGCGAAGCGCTTCTCGTGGCTGTACAGACCGGGCGCCACGAAGGCCCATACCTGGTACATCCACCAGGGCAGGGACAGCAGCAGCGCCGCCATGGCCAGCACCTTGATCGGCACGAAGAAGGGCGAGAACACGCCCACGGCGATCAGCTTGGCGTCGGGCGGCATGTGGGCCCGGATAGGCACCGCGATCAGGTCGATCAGCCCGCTGGGGCCGGGCCAGACGGCCAACAGGGCCATGCAGATGGCCAGGCCGATGATGCCGTACAGAAGCCGGTCGCGCAGCTCCATCAGGTGCTGGACAAACGGCTGCTCGGAACCGGCGAGTTCGTCGGTGGAATCTTTGGGATCGGACATCAACGGGGAGCGGAAGAGGAGCGGGGCCGGAACCGGGCCACGCGGGCCGCACCCGACTGGGTGCGGGTGCGCACGCCGGTGCGGGCCTTGAACCACTGGGGCATCGCCTTCTGCTTCAGGCGCCAGTTCTTCTTGGGGTGTTTGTAAACCGGTGGGGTTTCGAGTGAGCCGTTGGAACCATAGGTGGTGGACGTGCCATCCAGGCCAGCGGTCGCGTCCGACCACGATTTCTCGAAATCGTTGGCACCGCTCTGCACCGAGGCCTCCACGTCGCGCGCCGCCTCGGTCACCGAGTCCTTCATCTTCTTGAGCTCTTCGAGCTCCATGGAGCGGCTGACCTCGGCCTTGACGTCCGACACGTAGCGCTGCGCCTTGCCCAGCAGGGCGCCCACCGTGCGGGCGACGCGAGGCAGCTTTTCGGGGCCGATGACGATCAACGCCACCGCCCCGATGAGGGCGAGCTTGGAAATGCCCAGATCAATCATGTGTCGGCCATCCTGCGGGCAATGTTGGGCGGGAGGTCCGCCCGGAAACGGTGCTGCCTAGGGTATTCAAACCCACCGCGGGCAGCAGGAGCATCAGCTTTTGTGCTTGGCTTCGACGTCGATCGTGTTCTTGTCGGTGCGGGTGTCCTGCGTCACCTGCCCTGCGGGGGCCGCCGCCGTGTTGTCGGCGGGGGTCTGGCCACCTTCCTTGATGCCGTCCTTGAAACCCTTGACCGCACCGCCCAGATCGGAACCGATGTTCTTGAGCTTCTTGGTGCCGAACACCATCACCACGATCAGCAGCACGATCAACCAGTGCCAGATGGAAAACGAACCCATGAGTTACTCCAGATAAGGAAATAGGGAAGCGAGAGCCGCTATGCGTGGGATTCTAAGCCCCGGTGGGAGTTCAGCCGCCCTCGCGGCGCAATACCAGGGCCCGCCGGACGGCACTTATCCACGCAACCAGGGCCGGGGACCACCCATCACGTGCACGTGAAGGTGGTGCACCTCCTGCCCGCCTTCCCCACCGTTGTTGCACACGATGCGAAATCCGCCTTCGGGGTATGGATTGCAACCCTGCTCCAGCGCCAGGCGCGGGGCCAGGGTCATGATGCGGCCCATCAGCCGCTCGTGCTCAGGGCCCAACTGGGCCATGGAGGGGATGTGCGCCTTCGGTACCATGAGGAAATGCACCGGTGCCCAGGGGTGGATGTCGTGAAAGACGTAAAGGTCTTCGTCTTCGTAGACCTTTTTCGACGGGATCTGGCCGGCAATGATCTTGCAAAAGATGCAATTCGGGTCGTGAGCGCTCATGGGATCGGAGGTGTTAGTCGGGCATAGCCTGGCTGGCGTTCATGCGCACCATGCCCTTGACGATGCGGTAGAGGAACCAGATGGAGATCAGGCACCAGGCAATCCAGCCGGGCGCCAGGAACAGCAGCCACAGCGGCAGGGTCACCAGGTACAGCACGGCGGCCCAGATGACGGTGCGGATGCGCCAGGAGAAATGGCTCGCTTGCCAGGTGCCCTCGGCATCGCTTTTTTTCACGAGGTCGACGATCAAGGCGATGATGAGCAACACCGGGCTGGCCTGCGCGCCGGGCAACACCGCCGCCACGGCCACGATCAGGTGCAAGAGGTAGCTGACCCAGCCCACCGTCTTGAGAGACTGGGCCTTCTCGCTGTCGACCGCCTTGACGTCAATGATGTCGCTCATCACAAGCTCCTTTCAGCCAGCTTCCGGACCGGCTGCAGCCTCTCGCTGCAGCACTTTGCGCATCGCCTTTTCCTCCAGGCCGCTCAGGCCCTCGCGGCGCACCAGTTCGGCCACCACGTCGGCCGGGCTCAGGTTGTAGTGCGCCAGCGCGATCATGCTGTGGAACCAAAGGTCGGCGATTTCGTTGACCAGCTTCTGGGGGTCGCCGCCATGGTCGGCGTCCTTGGCCGCCATCACCGCCTCGGTGGCCTCTTCGCCGATTTTTTTCAGGAAGGTGTCGGGCCCCTTGTGCAACAGGCGAGCCACGTAGCTTTTTTCGGGATCGCCCCCGTTGGCCGGTTTGCGGCTTTCGATCACGGCGGCCAGGCGCGCCAGGTCATCGGTGGTGGACATGTCGGTTCACTTGTAGATCGATTCGGGGTCTTTAAGCACGGGCTCGACGGCGTGCCATTGGCCGCCCTCGAAACGCTGGAAGAAGCAGCTGTGGCGGCCGGTGTGACAGGCAATGCCGGGTTCGTGCCCCAGTTGCGTGACCTTGAGCAGCACCACGTCGTTGTCGCAGTCCATGCGGATGTCGTGCACGGTCTGCACGTGGCCCGACTCCTCCCCCTTGAACCACAGCCGTTCGCGTGAGCGGCTGTAATAGACCGCACGGCCCAGTTCGGCCGTCTTCTGCAGCGCCTCGCGGTTCATCCAGGCGAACATCAACACGTCGCCCGAGGCGGCTTCCTGCGCGATCACAGGCACCAGGCCTTGCGCGTCCCACTTCACTTCATCGAGCCAGTTCATGGCAGGAATCTACCATGGGGCCCGGGCTTGACGCCCCTGGCGGCCGGAATGCCGTTAGGATGGTCCAGGCACCGGTCCGAGGCACACCGCCCCGTCCCCAACCATGACAAGGAACACCATGAAACTCCGCACCCTGCTCCTGGTCCTCTTCATCCTGTTCATCGCGGGCTTCGTGGCCCTGAACTTCGAACAGATCCTGCAACCCACCGCGCTCAATTTCGGTTTCACCCAGGTGCAAGCGCCCATGGGCCTGGTGTTGCTGGGCATGCTGGCCCTGGTGCTCGTGGTGTTTCTGGTCGCGCTGGTGTACTACCAGACGCTGCATCTGATGGAGGTCCGCCGCATCACCCGCGAGGCGGCCGACCAGCGCCTGCTGGCCGACAAGGCCGAAGCTTCGCGCTTCACCGAGCTGCGGCAATACCTGCAGACCGAACTGCAGGCCACCACGGCACGCGAACAGGCGTTGTCGGAGAAGGTGCACACCAAGCTGGACCAGGTCCAGTCCGCGCTGACCCAGGTGATCGAGCAGACCGGCAACAGCGTGAGTGCGAGCGTGGGCGAGCTGGAAGACCGGCTGGAGCGCCAGCTTCCACCCCGCCACAGCGGCGACCACCTCTGAAGAAACGCCTCAGCGCCGGACCGGGATGCCGCGTTCGGCCATGCGCGCCTTGGCCTGCGCCACGGTGAACTCGCCGTAGTGGAAGATGCTGGCGGCCAGCACGGCATCCGCCCCACCCTGTTGCACGCCATCGGCCAGGTGGTCAAGGTTGCCCACGCCCCCCGAAGCGATCACCGGCACGCTCACCGCGTCGGCCACCGCGCGGGTCAGCGCCAGATCGAAGCCGGACTTGGTGCCATCGCGGTCCATGCTGGTGAGCAGGATTTCGCCGGCACCGAAGTCAGCCATCTTCGAGGCCCAGGCCACGGCGTCCAGGCCGGTGTTCTTGCGCCCACCGTGGCTGTAGACGTCCCAGCCTTCGCCGCGCTGGGCCAGGTCGTCGCCCTGGCGGCGCTTGGCGTCGATCGCGACCACGATGCACTGCGCACCGTACTTGTCCGACGCGTCGCGGATCACCTGCGGGTTGGCGATCGCAGCCGAGTTGAAGCTGGTCTTGTCGGCGCCGGCATTGAGCAGGCGGCGGACGTCTTCCACCGTGCGCACGCCACCACCCACCGTGAGCGGAATGAAGACCTGCGAAGCGACGGCCTCGATGATGTGCAGGATCAGGTCCCGGCCATCGGAGGTGGCGGTGATGTCCAGGAAAGTGAGTTCGTCGGCACCCTGCTCGTTGTAGCGGGCGGCGATTTCCACCGGGTCGCCCGCATCGCGCAATTCCACGAAGTTGACGCCCTTGACGACGCGGCCGCCGGTGACGTCCAGGCAGGGAATGATGCGCTTGGCAAGCATGGGCTGCGTTATCCGTTGAGGTCGTCGGCCAGCTGCTGCGCGGCCTCGAAGTCGAGGTCGCCGCTGTAGATCGAGCGGCCACAGATCACGCCTTCGACGCCTTCGTCTTCCACGGCGCACAGCGCGCGGATGTCTTCCAGGTTGGACAGGCCGCCCGAGGCGATCACGGGAATCGACAGCGCCTGCGCCAGCTTGACGGTGGCCTCGATGTTGATGCCCGAAAGCATGCCGTCGCGGCCGATGTCGGTGTAGATGATGCCTTCGACGCCGTAGTCCTCGAACTTCTTGCCCAGGTCCACCACCTCGTGGCCGGTGAGCTTGCTCCAGCCATCGGTGGCAACCTTGCCGTCCTTGGCGTCCAGGCCCACGATGATGTGGCCGCCGAACGCCGTGCAGGCGTCCTGCAGGAAGCCTGGGTTCTTCACCGCCGCCGTGCCGATGATCACGTAGCGCAGGCCGGCGTCCAGGTAACGCTCGATGGTGTCGAGGTCGCGGATGCCACCGCCCAGCTGCACGTCCACTTCCGAACCCACCTCCTTGAGGATGGCGCGGATCGCCTGCTCGTTCTTGGGCTTGCCAGCAAAGGCACCGTTGAGGTCCACCAGGTGCACACGGCGCGCGCCCTTGTTGACCCAGCTGCGGGCGATGGCCGCCGGGTCTTCGCCGAACACCGTGGATTGGTCCATGTCGCCCTGTTTGAGGCGAACGCACTGGCCGTCTTTCAGATCAATGGCAGGAATCAGCAGCATGATGGTGTGGGTGAAGGGCGGATGGACTCAGGGATTCCAGGACAGGAAATTGCGGTAGAGCGCCAGCCCCTGATCGGCGCTTTTTTCCGGGTGAAACTGGGTGGCAAAAATATTATCGCGGGCAATGGCCGCCGCAAAGCGCCCGCCGTAGTCCGCTTCACCCACGCTGTGCACTGCCTGGGCAGGGCGGGCGTAGAAGCTGTGCACAAAATAGAAATAGGCGCCGTCCGCGATGCCCGACCACAGCGGGTGGGCCGGGCCCCGGCCCAGTTCGTGAGACACCGAGTTCCACCCCATCTGGGGCACCTTGAAACGGCTGCCATCGGCCTGCAAACGCCCTTCCAGCTGGAAACGCACGACTTCGCCGGGGATCAGGCCCAGGCCGTCGGTCGGTCCTTCCTCGCTGCGGTCCAGCAACATCTGCATGCCCACGCAGACACCGAACAGCGGTTTGTGGGCGGCAGCGTGCAGCACGGCCTCCAGCAAACCGGACGCGGCAAGCTCACGCATGCAATCGCCCATGTGGCCCTGGCCGGGCAGCACCACGCGGTCGGCGTCCAGCACCTCCTGGGCCTGGGCGGTGACGCGCACCTCCACGTCCTGCGCGCGCGCCACGTGTTGCACCGCCTGCGATACCGAGCGCAGGTTCCCGCTGCCGTAGTCCACCACGGCGACCGTCTTGCGTTTCATCGGGGTGAAGAACTCAGAGCGAGCCTTTGGTCGAGGGAATCACGTCGCCCATGCGCGGGTCGCGCTCCAGGGCCATGCGCAGTGCACGGGCGAAAGCCTTGAACACGGTTTCGGCCTGGTGGTGGGCGTTTTCGCCGTGCAGGTTGTCGATGTGCAGGGTCACGCCGGCGTGGTTGACGAAGCCCTGGAAGAACTCGAAGGCGAGCTGCGTGTCGAAGCCACCGACCATGCCGCTCTTGAACGGCACGCGCATGTGCAGGCCCGGGCGGCCCGAGAAATCGATCACGACGCGCGACAGGGCCTCGTCCAGCGGCACGTAGGCGTGGCCGTAGCGGCGGATGCCCTTCTTGTCGCCCACGGCCTGCGCAAAGGCCTGGCCCAGCGTGATGCCCACGTCTTCCACCGTGTGGTGGCCGTCGATGTGCAGGTCGCCCTTGGCCTGCACGTCGAGGTCGATCAACCCGTGGCGGGCGATCTGGTCCAGCATGTGGTCGAAGAAACCGATGCCGGTGGACAGGCTGGCCTGTCCCGTGCCGTCGAGGTTGATGCGCACGCCGATCTGCGTCTCCGAGGTGTTGCGTTGCACTTGGGCCACGCGGTCGGACACGGCGGGGGCGGGAGGCGTCTGGGTCATAGGGCGGTCTGGAGGGCTCGGATCAGCTGGGCGTTTTCCGACGGTGTACCCACCGTCAGGCGCAGACAATGGGTCAGCAAAGGATGCATTCTAGAAACATTCTTCACCAGAATCCCCTGGGCCTTGAGCGCATCGAAGCAGCGTTGTGCATCGGGCACACGCACCAGCACCATGTTGGCCTCGCTCGGGAAGGGCGTGACGCCCGGCATGGCTGCCAGCGCGTCGATCAGCAAAGCGCGCTGTTCGCGGATCTGCGCGGCCTGGTCGGCGAACACTTCGGCGTGCTCCAGCGCGAACAGGGCGCACTCGGCGTTGAGCACGCTCACGTTGTACGGCGGGCGCAGTTTGTCGATCTCGTGCACCAGCGCCTGCGCACCCACCATGTAGCCGATGCGCACGCCGGCCAGGCCGAACTTGGAGAGGGTGCGCATGAGCAGCACGTGCGCATGGGCCGCCGGCTGGGCGCGGATCTCGTCCAGCCAGCTGTGGCTGGAGAACGGCTGGTAGGCCTCGTCCATCACCACCAGGCCACCGAAACCGGCCGCCTCGGCGATCAGGCGGCGGATGGTGTCCGCGTTCCAGAGGTTGGCGGTGGGGTTGTTGGGGTAGGCGATGTAGGTGATGGCCGGCTTGTGCTCGCGCATCGCGGCCAGCATGGCCGGCTCGTCCAGCTCGAAATCGGCCGTGAGCGGCACGCCCACGAACTTCAGGCCCTGCAGCTGGGCGCTCATGGCGTACATGACGAAACCCGGCAGGGGGGCCAGGATGGTGGCGCCCGGCAGGTCGCAGCCCATGGCCAGCAGCGAAATCAGTTCATCCGAGCCATTGCCCAGCATAAGGCCGCAGCCCGCAGGCAGGTCCACGTGACGGGCCAGTGCCTGCTTGAGCTCGTCGATGCGGGCGCCGGGGTAGCGGTGGATGGCCACCGCGCCCAGGCGCGCGCCCAACTCGGCCTGCAGGGCGGGCGGCAGGGCGAACGGGTTCTCCATCGCATCGAGCTTGACCATGCCGGTCGAGTCCTGGACGGCGTAGGCGTGCATGGACTGCACGTCCTGGCGGATCGTGTTCAAAGGGTTCTGGCTCATGAGGCACCCCGCATCGGCGGCACGTCCTTGAGCCGCATTTCGGCCGCGCGCGCATGCGCCTGCAGGCCCTCGCCATAGGCCATTTCGGCCGCGATGGCGCCCAGGCTCTGCGCGCCGGCCTGGCTCACCTCGATCAGGCTGCTGCGTTTCTGGAAGTCGTACACGCCCAAAGGCGAGGAAAAACGCGCGGTGCCGCTGGTGGGCAACACGTGGTTGGGGCCGGCGCAGTAGTCGCCCAGGCTTTCGCTGGTGTACGCGCCGAGGAAGATGGCACCCGCGTGCCGCAGCAGAGGCTCCCAGCGGTGCGGCTCGCCGCTGGACACCTCCAGGTGCTCGGGAGCGATGCGGTTGCTGATCGCGCAGGCCTCTTCCATGTCGCGGGTGTGGATCAGCGCTCCCCGGTCGTTCAAGCTCTTGGCAATGATGGCCGCGCGCGGCATGCTGGGCAGCAGGCGGTCGATCTCGCGCTGCACCGCGTCGATGTAGGCAGCGTCCGGGCACAGCAGGATGCTCTGGGCCAACTCGTCGTGCTCGGCCTGGCTGAAGAGGTCCATCGCCACCCATTCGGCTGGCGTGCTGCCGTCGGCCAGCACCAGGATTTCGCTCGGGCCGGCGATCATGTCGATGCCCACGGTGCCGAACACGCGCTTCTTGGCGCTGGCCACGTAGGCGTTGCCGGGGCCGGTGATCTTGTCGACCTTGGGCACGGTGGCCGTGCCGTAGGCCAGCGCGGCCACGGCCTGCGCGCCGCCGATGGTGAAGGCGCGGGTGACGCCGGCCACGTAGGCCGCCGCGAGCACCAGGTCGTTGCGCTCGCCGCGCGCCGAGGTGTCCGAACCACTGCCGCCGGTGGCCACACTGCCGCGCACCGGCGTGGGCACCACCATGATGATTTCCTGCACGCCGGCCACGTGCGCGGGCACGGCGTTCATGATCAGGCTGGACGGGTAGGCCGCCTTGCCGCCGGGCACGTAGATGCCCACGCGGTCCAGCGGCGTCACTTTCTGGCCCAGCAAGGTGCCGTCCTCGTCGCGGTAGCTCCAGCTTTCGCCGCCGGCCTTCTTCTGCGCTTCGTGGTAGCTGCGCACGCGGCGCGTGGCGGCCTGCAGGGCCTCGCGCTGGGCCGCTGGCAGGCCATCGAACGCGGCCTTGAAGTCGGCTTGCGTCAACTCCAGGTCGGCCATGCCGTCCGCCGTCAGGCCGTCGAAGCGCGCCGTGTATTCCAGCACCGCCGCATCGCCGCGCTCGCGCACATCGGCCAGGATGTCGGCCACGCGCTGCTCGATCGCCCCGTCGGTCTCGGCCGACCAATGCAGGCGGGCCGCGAACTGCGCCTCGAAATCCGCGGCGGTGGTGGACAGGCGGGCTGGGCGGGCGAAGAGGCTCATGAGGAGACGGGGTCCTTTTCGATGGCTTGCGCGAAGGCGTCGATGATGGGGCGGATGGCCGCCTGCTTGAGCTTGAGCGAGGCCTGGTTGACCACCAGGCGAGCGCTGATGTCCATGATGCGTTCGACCTCGACCAGGTGGTTGGCCTTGAGCGTGTTGCCGGTGGAGACCAGGTCGACGATGGCGTCGGCCAGGCCGGTCAGCGGCGCCAGCTCCATGCTGCCGTAGAGCTTGATCAGGTCCACGTGCACGCCCTTGCCCGCGAAGAACTCGCGCGCGATGGTGGTGTATTTGGTGGCGACCTTCAGGCGCGAACCCTGGCGCACGGCCGAGGCGTAGTCGAAGTCGGCGCGCACCGCCACGCTCACGCGGCAGCGCGAGATGTGGAGGTCCAGCGGCTGGTACAGGCCCTGGCCACCGTGTTCGATCAGCGTGTCCTTGCCGGTCACGCCGATGTCGGCACCGCCATATTCCACATAGGTGGGCACATCGGTCGCACGCACCAGCACCACACGCACCTCGGGGTTGCTGGTCGGCAGGATGAGCTTGCGCGACTTCTCGGGGTCTTCCAGCACCTCGATGCCCGCGGCCTTGAGCAGCGGCAGGGTCTCGTCGAAGATGCGGCCTTTGGAGAGGGCGAGAGTGATCATTTGATGCGTTCGATGTCCGCGCCGATGCCGCGCAGTTTGGCTTCCATCTGGTCGTAACCGCGGTCCAGGTGGTAGATGCGGTCGACGATGGTTTCACCGTCGGCCACGAGGCCGGCGATCACCAGGCTGGCCGAAGCGCGCAGGTCGGTGGCCATCACGGTGGCACCCGACAGGCGAGGAATGCCCTCGATGATCGCCACCTTGCCGTCCGTCTGGATGCGCGCGCCCAGCCGCACCAGCTCGTTGACGTGCATGAAGCGGTTTTCGAAGATGGTCTCGGTCACCTTGCTCGCGCCGTCGGCGATGCAGTTGAGCGTCATGAACTGGGCCTGCATGTCGGTCGGGAAGCCCGGGTACTCGGTGGTGCGGAAGCTCTGCGCCTTCAGGCGGCCGGAGGCGCACACGCGGATGAAGTCACCACGCGCGTCTTTGCCGGCCTCGATCTGGGCCCCCGCCTCGCGCAGCTTGTCGATCACGGCGTCGAGGTGGTCGGCGCGGCCATGGCGCAGCACCACGTCGCCACCCGCGGCGGCCACGGCGCACAGGAAAGTGCCGGTCTCGATGCGGTCGGCCACCACCTGGTGCGTGCAGCCCTGCAGGCGGTCCACGCCCTGCACGTGGATGCGGCTGGTGCCGTGGCCCTCGATCTTCGCGCCCATGGCGATCAGCATTTCCGCCAGGTCACCGATCTCGGGTTCCTGCGCCGCGTTCTCCAGCACCGTCTCGCCCTGGGCGAGCGCGGCGGCCATGAGGAAGTTCTCGGTGCCGGTGACGGTCACCATGTCGGTGGCGATGCGCGCGCCGTGCAGACGCGTCTTGCCCGCGGGCAGCTTCGCGACCATGTAGCCGTGCTCGACCACGATCTCCGCGCCCATGGCCTGCATGCCCTTGATGTGCTGGTCCACCGGCCGGGAGCCGATGGCACAGCCGCCCGGCAGCGACACGCGGGCGTGACCAAAGCGCGCCAGCAGCGGGCCAAGGACCAGCACCGACGCGCGCATGGTCTTGACCAGCTCGTACGGCGCCTCGGCCTTGATCGGGTCGGCCGCCTGCAGGGTGATGCCGCTGCGGTCCTCCCGGGTCTGCGTCTGCACGCCCATGTTGTCGAGCAGCTTGCGCATGGTGACCACATCCTGCAGACGCGGCAGGTTGTTCAGCGTCACCGGCTCGGACGTGAGCAGCGCGGCGCACAGTTCGGGCAGCGCGGCGTTCTTGGCGCCGGAGATGGTCACCTCACCCTGCAGGGTGCGGCCGCCGTTGATTCGCAGTTTGTCCATGGGGCGCGTCAGTTACGGGGTTGTGTGGCCCATTCGGCGGGCGTGAAGGTCTTCATCGACAGGGCATGCACCTCGTCGGTCTGGATGCGTCCGCCCAGCGTGCCGTAGACGGCCTGGTGGCGCTTGATCAGCCGCTGGCCCTCGAACGCGGGCGAGACGATGACCGCCGCCCAGTGGCGGCCGTCACCGGTGACTTCGAGGTGCTCGCAGGGCAGGCCGGCGGCGATGAGGGATTGCAGTTCTTCAGCGGTCATGGGGTTTCGTCAGTGCCGGATCTTGTAGCCGGTCTTGAGCAGGTGCAGCGCGATCGCGCTCACCACGGCCAGCGCGCTGCCCACCAGGGCCAGGCTGATCCAGGGCGACACGTCGCTCACCCCGAAGAAGCCATAGCGGAAGCCGTCGATCATGTAGAAGAACGGGTTGAGGTGGCTCACGCGCTGCCAGAAAGCGGGCAGGGAATGGATGGAGTAGAACACGCCCGAGAGGAAGGTCATGGGCATGATGATGAAGTTCTGGAACGCGGCCATCTGGTCGAATTTCTCGGCCCAGAGCCCGGCAATCAGCCCCAGCGTGCCCAGCAGCGCCGCGCCCATGAAGCCGAAGGCCAGGATCCACAGCGGCGCCACCAGCGAGGGCTGCGCGAACCACCAGGTGACCAGCATCACGCCCAGGCCCACGGCCAGGCCACGCACGATGGACGAGCCCACGTAGGCCACGAACCAGGCGCGGTGCGACAGCGGCGTGAGCAGCAGGAACACCAGATTGCCCATGATCTTGCTCTGGATCAGCGAGGACGAGCTGTTGGCAAAGGCGTTCTGCAGCACGCTCATCATCACCAGGCCGGGCAGCAGGAAGGCGGTGTAGCTCACCGAGTCGTAGACCTGCACCCGGTCTTCGAGCACGTGGCCAAAGATCATGAGGTAGAGGATGGCCGTGATGACGGGCGCGGCCACGGTCTGGAAGCCGACCTTCCAGAAGCGCAGCACTTCCTTGTAGAACAGGGTTTGCCAGCCGGTCATGCTGCGACCTCCGCGGGCGAGCTGGCGCGCGGTTGCGCACCAGTGAGGTCCAGGAACACGTCTTCCAGATCGGCCTTGCGGATCTCGATGTCCTCGGGGGAGACACCCACCTCGCGCAGGCGCGCCAGGATGCGCTCGACCGCCAACGCGTCGTTGGCCGGCAGTTGCACCACGCGGCCGGTGATGCGGGCCTGCACGGCGAGATCGATCGGCAGGGCCGCGTCGGTCTTGAAGCGCAGCACGTTGGAGGCTGCACGCGCCAGCAGCGCGGAGGTGGATTCGAGCGCCACCACCCTGCCCTGCTTGAGCATGGCGATGCGACCGCACAGGGCCTCGGCCTCTTCCAGGTAGTGCGTGGTCAGCAGCACCGTGCTGCCCAGGCGCTTGTTGAGGTCCGAGACGAACTGCCAAAGGGTCTGACGCAGCTCCACGTCCACGCCAGCGGTGGGCTCGTCGAGCACGATCACCGGCGGCTTGTGCACCAGCGCCTGCGCGATCAGCACGCGGCGCTTCATGCCGCCCGAGAGCTGGCGCATGTTGGCCGTGGCCTTGTCGGCCAGGCCCAGGCCTTCGAGCAGTTCGTCGATCCAGGCGTCGTTGCGCTGGATGCCGAAGTAACCGGACTGGATGCGCAAGGCCTCGCGCACGTTGAAGAAGGGGTCGAACACCAGTTCCTGCGGCACCACGCCGAGCTGGCGGCGGGCGGTGGCGTAGTCGGCCTGCACGTCGGCGCCGTGCACCAGCACGCGGCCCGAGGTGGCGCGCGCCAGGCCCGCGAGCACGCTGATGAGGGTGGTCTTGCCCGCACCGTTGGGGCCGAGCAGGCCGAAGAACTCGCCGGGTTCGATGTCGAAGGACACCGATTGCAGCGCGTGCAGGTCACCGCGCGGGGTCGAGTAGGTCTTGGAAACGTGCTGGAAGGAGACGGCTGGCATGCGCGGGCGGGACCCATGGGTCACCGGCCACGGGGCAGGACATCTGGCGCCCGCCGGTGAACCGGGTATTTTATGCGCGCCCCTCCCGCCGCGCTGGCGCGGGGTCGCTTGGCCGCGCCTCAGGCCGCGAGCAGTTCGTGCACGCCGTAGAGCGAGGCGAGGTCTTCCAGCCGCCGGGGCCAGCCGCTGACCTGCAAGGCCTTGCCCTGGGTCAACAGGCGGCGGCGCAGCTCCAGCAGCACCGACAGCGCCGAGGAGTCGAACACCTGCAACGGGCGGGCGTTGACCACCACCGTGGCCTCCGACTGGCCGGCCAGCTCACCGCCGAGGCGCGCCAGGGTCTGGTCCGCCTCGGCCAAAGTCAGCCGCTCGGGCAATTCAAGCGTGGTAGGCATGGCGTCAGCTGGCCTTGGGGGCCGCACCGCTCTTGTTGCGCTGCGCCAGCGACGCGATCAGGCCGTCGATGCCCTTGCTGCTGATTTCCTGGGCGAACTGGGTGCGGTAGGTTTCGACCAGCCAGACGCCGAGCACGTTCAGGTCATAGATCTTCCAGCCACTGGGCGTCTTTTCCATGCGGTAGTCGAGCTGGATCGGATCGCCCTTGCCCCGCACCTCGGAGCGCACCACCACCTCGGTGTCCTCGGGCTTGGAGCGCATCGGGCGGAAGCTCAGGGTCTGGTCCCGGACCTCGCCCAACGCGCCCGAATAGGTACGCACCAGCAGGGTCTTGAACTCGTCCTGCAGCTGCTTCTGCTGTTCGGGCGTGGCCTGGCGCCAGTAGCGGCCCACCACGGAAGCGGTCATGCGCGAGAAATTCACGTTGGGCATGATCTTGCTGTCCACCAGCGCGATGATGCGGTTCACGTCACCCGCCTGGATGGCCGGGTCGGCCTTGATGGTGGCCAACACCTCGGCGGACAGGCGCTTGACCATGGCGTCCGGCGCCTCGTCCTGTGCGAGCGCGGGAAGCGAGACAACACCCGCCGCGGCAGACATCAACAGGGCGGCGAGCCAGGAGCGGCGTTTCATCATGTGGTTCCTTTCGAGGCCAAGCGGCCTTGCTGCAGACACCGCAGCGTAGTTCATCCGAGGGTCCGGATTGTGAAGCGGTTCCCCCTCAATCGTTGCGATTCGTATCCGTGTGGCCGTCCTCACTGCTCACCGTCGCCCAGCCCGATGCCCTTGTCGATCAGGTCTTCGATCTGGTTTTGCCGGCGGTTGAGGTAGAAATCGCGCATGAAGCTGTATTTGTCCAGTGCGGCGTCGTCCAGCAGGGTGCCGGCGCGCAGCAGCCCGGCGCGGGTGTCGACCACGCGCAGCGCCATCAGGAAGTTGCGCGTGGGCACATGGTCCACACCCGTCACGGGGTCGCCGACCACGTCCACGATCAAGCCCGTGCCGTCGCGCACCGACGAGGGCCCCAGGAGCGGCAGCACCAGGTAAGGGCCCGACGGCGCGCCCCAGCGACCCATCGTCTGGCCAAAATCCAGGCGCGTGCGGGGGATGCCCATTTCACTGGCGATGTCGAGCAAGCCGGCCAGGCCGAACACCGTGTTCACGCTGAAACGCATGAGGTTTTCGGTCGCCTCGCGCGGGCGCAGTTGCAGGCCGGCATTCACCGAGGACCAGAGGTCGCCCAGGTTGCCGAAGAAGTTGCCCACGCCGGTGCGCACCGGGCTGGGCGTGACCTTCTGGTAGGCGGTGGCGACGGGCTTGAGCACCGCCGTGTCCACGGCATCGTTGAACTGGTAGACGCCACGGTTGAACGGTTCGAGCGGATCGCGCGGGTTGGCGTCCGGGCCCGTGGCGCAGCCGGCCATCAATGAAAACGTCAGCGCCAGCATGGCGCCTTTGCAGACCGCCCCGATGGGGCTGTGGAGGTGTGTCATGTTGTGGGTTCCCCTGGGTTGTGCACCCGGCTGTTGTTTTTGCGAACAGCCTGCATTTTCGGCGCCCCTGGAATGCCTTCGTGAGGGGCGTTGCAAAGCCCCCACAGCGCTATTTCGCCGTTTCGACTTCCTTGTTGTTGCTGCCATCGGCGGCGCGGCTGAAGAGAAACTGGCTGATCAGGTTCTCCAGGACGATGGCCGATTGCGTCTGGGTCACCACGTCGCCGTCGGCGAAGTTGCGCTCGTCGCCACCCGGCTCGATGCCGATGTACTGCTCGCCGAGCAGGCCACTGGTGAGGATCTTGAGCGAGCTGTCCTTGGGGAAGGCGTAGCGCGATTGCAGCTCCAGCCGGATGTTGGCCTGGAAGGTCTTGTCGTCGAAGGTGATGGACTCGACACGACCGACCAGCACGCCGGCGCTGCGCACGGCCGCCTTGGGCTTGAGGCCGCCGATGTTGTCGAAGCGGCCGACCACGTGGTAGGTCTTCTCGAAATTCAGGCTGAGCAGGTTGGCCGACTGCAGCGCGAGAAACAGGATGGCGGCCGCGCCGATCAGCACGAACAGCCCCACCCAGACGTCATTTTTGGAAGTTTGCATGTCCGTCCACTCCAATCAGATGCTGAACATCATGGCGGTGAGGACAAAGTCCAGCGCCAGCACGCTCAGCGAAGCCACCACCACCGTGCGGGTGGTGGCGCGAGAAACCCCTTCGGGCGTGGGATGCGCATCGAAGCCCTGCAGCAGGGCCACGAAGGTGACGGCGAAGCCGAACACCACGCTCTTGATGATGCCGTTGCCCACATCGGCCCAGACGTCCACCCCGCCTTGCATCTGGCTCCAGAAGGCGCCGCCGTCCAGGCCGATGAGCAGCACGCCCACCACCCAGCCACCCACGATGCCCACGGCGCTGAACACCGCAGCGAGCAGGGGCATGGTGATGACGCCGGCCACGAAACGCGGCGCCAGCACGCGGCGCACCGGGTCCACGGCCATCATTTCCATGGCGCTGAGCTGCTCGCCGGCCTTCATGAGGCCGATCTCGGCCGTGAGCGAGGTGCCGGCACGGCCCGCGAACAGCAGGGCCGTGACCACCGGACCGAGCTCGCGCATGAGCGAGAGCGCCACCAGCAGGCCCAGCGCTTCGGTGGCGCCGTAGCGCTGCAGCGTGTAGTAACCCTGCAGGCTGAGCACGAAGCCGACGAACAGGCCGGAGACGCTGATGATGGCCAGTGAGTGGTTGCCCAGGAAATGGATCTGGTCTCGCACCAGCGAGGGCCGGCGCAGCGCGGCGCCCATCAGCCACACCAGGCGCCCGAACAGGCGGGTGCCATGACCGATGCCGGCGAGTTGCAGGCGCACCGCACGGCCCACGCGGGCGGGATGCAGGGCATTCATGGGCGTGCTCCCCGGCGGGTGGGGCCGAAATCTTCCAGGAGTTCCGGGCCCGGGTGGTGGAAACGCACCGGCCCGTCGGGCAGGGCGTTGACGAACTGGTGCACCAGCGGATCCTGACTGTGCCGCACTTCCTCGGGCGTGCCCTGGGCGGCGATCTTGCCGTTGGCCAGCACGATCACTTGGTCGGCGATATGGAAGGTTTCGTCGAGGTCGTGCGAGACCACGATGCTGGTCAGCCCCATGGCATCGTTGAGCTGGCGAATCAGGCGCGCGGCGGTGCCGAGCGAAATCGGGTCCAGGCCGGCGAAGGGCTCGTCGTACATCACGAGTTCGGGGTCCAGCGCGATCGCGCGCGCCAGCGCCACGCGCCGGGCCATGCCGCCGGAGAGCTCGCTGGGCATGAGGTCGCGTGCACCGCGCAGGCCGACCGCGTTGAGCTTCATCAACACGATGTCGCGCACCATGGCTTCGGGCAACTGCGTGTGCTCGCGCAACGGGAAGGCCACGTTGTCGAACACACTCATGTCGGTGAACAAGGCGCCGAACTGGAACAGCATGCCCATGCGCCGACGCGCTTCGTACAGCGCCTTCGGGCCCATGGTGGTGACGTCCTGTCCGTCGAACAGGGTCTGGCCGGACTGGCCGCGGATCTGACCACCGATCAACTTCAGCACCGTGGTCTTGCCGCCGCCGGACGCACCCATGAGCGCCGTGACCTTGCCACGCGGCACGGTCAGCGAGATGTTGTCGAGGATGGCGCGCTCGCCGTAACCGAAGGTCAGGTTGCGCAGTTCGACCAGAGGGGAGGTGGAGTCGGTGGGCATCAAACAAAAACCGGGCAGTTCAGCGCCCGGTTTTTGGATGATACGGGATTCAGGGGTAAACCCTCGACGCCGTTTTGTTTCGATAAATGTCAGCGAGGCAGGTCGGAGAAGCCCATCAGGAATTCGTCCACCGCGCGCGCGGCCTGGCGGCCTTCGCGGATCGCCCACACCACCAGACTCTGGCCACGGCGCATGTCGCCAGCGGCGAACACCTTGGGCACGTTGGTCGCGTAGCCACCCGTGAAGTCGGTGCTGGCCTTGGCGTTGCCGCGCGCGTCCTTCTCGACACCGAAGCCGTCCAGGATGGTGGCGACCGGGTTCACGAAGCCCATGGCGAGCAGCACCATGTCGGCCTTGTAGGTCTTTTCCGTGCCGGGGATCTCGACCAGCTTGCCGTCCTTCATCTCGACGTGCACGGTCGTGAGGCCGGTGACCTTGCCTTTTTCGCCGATGAATTCCTTGGTGGAGATGGCGAACTCGCGCACGCAGCCTTCCTCGTGGCTGGAGCTGGTGCGCAGCTTGAGCGGCCAGTAGGGCCACACCAGGGGCTTGTTCTCTTCTTCCGGCGGCTGCGGCATCACCTCGAACTGCGTGACGCTGACCGCGCCGTGGCGGTTGCTGGTGCCCACGCAGTCGCTGCCGGTGTCGCCGCCGCCGATCACGATGACGTGCTTGCCGTCGGCGCGCAGCTGGCCCTTGAGCTTGTCGCCGGCGTTGACCTTGTTCTGCTGCGGCAGGAACTCCATCGCGAAATGGATGCCGTCGAGATCGCGGCCGGGCACGGGCAGGTCGCGGCTCTGCTCGGAGCCGCCGGTCAGCAGCACGGCATCGAAGTCCTTCTGCAGCTGCTCGGGCGTGACGGTTTCCTTGGCCCAGTTCGTGACCTTGCTGCCCTTGGGCAGGGTGCCGACCATGACGCCGGTGCGGAACACCACGCCTTCGGCTTCCATCTGCTTGACGCGCAGGTCAATGTGGCTCTTCTCCATCTTGAAGTCGGGAATGCCGTAGCGCAGCAGGCCACCGACGCGGTCGTTCTTCTCGAACAGGGTCACGTCATGACCGGCGCGCGCGAGCTGCTGTGCCGCGGCCATGCCGGCCGGGCCCGAACCCACCACGGCGATCTTCTTGCCGGTCTTGTGGCGCGGCGGCTGCGGCTGCACCCAGCCTTCGGCCCAGGCGCGGTCGATGATGGCGTGCTCGATCGACTTGATGCCCACGGCGTCGTCGTTCACGTTCAGCGTGCAGGCAGCCTCGCAGGGCGCGGGGCAGATGCGGCCGGTGAACTCCGGGAAGTTGTTGGTGCTGTGCAGCACGGTGATGGCGTTCTGCCAATCGCCCTGGTACACGAGATCGTTGAAGTCCGGAATGATGTTGTTGACCGGGCAGCCGCTGTTGCAGAACGGCGTGCCGCAGTCCATGCAACGCGCGGCCTGGACCTTGGATTGCGGCTCATTGAGGCCGACGACAAATTCCTTGTAGTGCTTCAGGCGCTCGGGCACGGGCTTGTAGCCCTCTTCCAGACGCTCGTATTCCATGAAGCCGGTGACTTTTCCCATGATGCGATTCCTTCGTGTTCGTGCGTGCGGCGGGCTTACTTGGCGGGCGCCGTGGCTGTTTTCGCCGTGGTCTGGGCCTTGGTGGTGACGACGGCGGCGGCCTTGCGGGCGTGGATCTCGCCCAGGGCGCGCTTGTATTCGTTCGGGAACACCTTCACGAACTTGCCGCGCGACTGCGCCCAGGTGTCGAGCAGTTCGCGCGCGCGCTTGCTGCCGGTCCAGCGGTTGTGCTCCTCCAGCAACTTCTTCAGCTGCGCTTCGTCGCTCAGGTCGCGGTGCCAGATGGCGCGGTCCAGCGTGGTTTCCTGCTCGGTGGCGGACAGCACCTTTTCCAGGCTGACCATGGCCGTGTTGCAGCGCTTGGCGAAGTCGCCGTCCTCGTCGTACACGTAGGCAATGCCGCCGCTCATGCCGGCGGCGAAGTTGCGGCCGGTCTTGCCCAGCACCACCACGGTGCCGCCGGTCATGTATTCACAACCGTGGTCGCCCGTGCCTTCCACCACCGCGGTGGCGCCCGACAGGCGCACCGCGAACCGCTCGCCGGCCACGCCGCTGAAGAAGGCTTCACCGGTGGTGGCGCCGTACATCACGGTGTTGCCCACGATGATGTTGCGCGTGGCTTCGCCGCGGAAGTCGATGCTGGGGCGCACCACCACGCGGCCGCCGGAGAGGCCCTTGCCGGTGTAGTCGTTGGCGTCGCCGATCAGGTACAGCGTGATGCCGCGCGTGAGGAAGGCGCCGAACGACTGGCCGCCCGTGCCTTCGAGCTGGATGCGAATGGTGTCGTCCGGCAGGCCTTCGGGGTGCACCTTCGTCACGGCGCCCGAGAGCATCGCGCCCACCGAGCGGTTGACGTTGCGCGCCACCTCGATGAACTGCACGCGCTCGCCCTTGTCGATCGCCGCGCGCGACTTCTGGATCAGGATGTTGTCGAGCGACTTCTCCAGCCCGTGCTCCTGCTGCTGGGTGTGGAAACGCGGCACGTCGGCCGGCACGATCGGCTGCGCCAGCAGGCGGCCGAAGTCCAGGCCGCGCGCCTTCCAGTGTTCGATGCCCAGCTTCATGTCCAGCAGGTCGGCGCGGCCAATCAGATCGTCGAACTTGCGGATGCCCAATTGCGCCATGATCTGGCGCGCCTCTTCCGCGATGAAGAAGAAGTAGTTCACGACGTGCTCGGGCTTGCCGCTGAACTTCTTGCGCAGCACCGGGTCCTGCGTGGCCACGCCCACCGGGCAGGTGTTGAGGTGGCACTTGCGCATCATGATGCAGCCCTCGACCACCAGCGGCGCGGTGGCGAAGCCGAATTCGTCGGCGCCGAGCAGGGCACCGATCACCACGTCGCGGCCGGTTTTCATCTGGCCGTCGGCCTGCACGCGGATGCGGCTGCGCAGGCGGTTGAGCACCAGCGTCTGCTGCGTTTCGGCCAGGCCGATTTCCCAGGGGCTGCCGGCGTGCTTGATCGACGACCAGGGCGAGGCCCCCGTGCCGCCGTCGTGGCCCGCGATCACCACGTGGTCGGCCTTGCACTTGGCCACGCCCGCGGCGATGGTGCCCACGCCGATCTCGGACACCAGCTTGACGCTGATGCTGGAGTGGGGCGCGACGTTCTTCAGGTCGTGGATCAGCTGCGCCAGATCCTCGATGGAATAGATGTCGTGGTGCGGAGGCGGCGAGATCAGGCCCACGCCCGGCACGCTGTGGCGCAGCTTGCCGATGTAGTCGCTCACCTTGCCACCGGGCAGTTGGCCGCCCTCGCCGGGCTTGGCGCCCTGCGCCATCTTGATCTGGATCTGATCGGCGCTGTTGAGGTACTCGGCCGTGACGCCGAAGCGGCCCGAGGCCACCTGCTTGATCTTGGAGCGCATGGAGTCGCCCGCCTGCAGCTCGTAGTCCACCTCGAAGGTGTCCTTGCCCAGCAGGTCCGACATGGTCTGGCCCTGCTTGATCGGGATGCCCTTGAGCTCGCTGCGGTAACGCAGGGCGTCCTCGCCACCTTCACCGGTGTTGCTCTTGCCGCCGATGCGGTTCATGGCCACGGCCAGCGTCGCGTGAGCCTCGGTCGAGATGGAGCCCAGCGACATGGCGCCGGTGGCGAAGCGCTTGACGATCTCCGCCGCCGGCTCGACCTCGTCGATCGAGATCGCGGTGCTGGGGTTGATCTTGAACTCGAACAGGCCGCGCAGCGTCATGTGGCGGCGGCTCTGGTCGTTGATGAGCTGCGCGTACTCCTTGTACGTGTTCCAGTTGTTCGCTCGCGTGCTGTGCTGCAGCTTGGCGATGGCGTCGGGCGTCCACATGTGCTCTTCGCCCCGGGCGCGCCAGGCGTATTCGCCGCCGGTCTCCAGCATCGTGGCCAGCACCGGGTCGTCGCCGAAGGCGGCCTTGTGCATGCGAATGCCTTCTTCGGCGATCTCGAACACGCCGATGCCACCCACACGGCTGGCGGTGCCGGTGAAGTACTTGTCCACGGTCTCGCTGTTGAGGCCGATCGCCTCGAACAGCTGCGCGCCGCAGTAGGACATGTAGGTCGACACGCCCATCTTGGACATGATCTTGGACAGGCCCTTGCCGATCGCCTTGACGTAGTTGTAGATCGCCTTGTCCGCGCTCAGGTCGCCCGGCAGGCCCTGGCTGATCGCGGCCAGGGTTTCCATGGCCAGGTAGGGGTGCACGGCCTCGGCGCCATAGCCGGCGAGCACGGCGAAGTGGTGCACTTCGCGCGCCGTGCCGGTTTCGACCACCAGGCCGGCGGTGGTGCGCAGGCCTTCACGCACCAGATGCTGGTGGATCGCGGACAGCGCCAGCAGCGCGGGAATGGCGATCTGCGTGGCGCTGACGGCGCGGTCGCTGATGATCAGGATGTTCTTGCCACCCTTGATCGCGTCCACCGCGCTCGCGCACAGCGAGGCCAGCTTGGCTTCCACGCCTTCGCGGCCCCAGGCCGCGGGGTAGGTGATGTCCAGCGTGTGGCTGCGGAACTTGCCCTGCGTCACGGCATCGATGTCGCGCAGCTTGGCCATGTCGGCGAAGTCGAGCACCGGCTGGCTCACCTCGAGGCGCATCGGCGGGTTGACCTGGTTGATGTCCAGCAGGTTGGGCTTGGGGCCGATGAAGGACACCAGCGACATCACGATCGCTTCGCGGATCGGGTCGATCGGCGGGTTGGTCACCTGCGCGAACAGCTGCTTGAAGTAGTTGTAGAGCGGCTTGTTCTTGTCGGAGAGCACGGCCAGCGGGCTGTCGTTGCCCATGGAGCCGATGCCCTCTTCGCCGTTGGCGGCCATCGGGCTCATCAGGAACTTGATGTCTTCCTGCGTGTAGCCGAAGGCCTGCTGGCGGTCCAGCAGCTCGGGCGCCACGCGCTCGACGCCAGCGGACTGCGGCTCGGTGGCGGTGATGCGCTGCTCTTGCGCGGACTCGCCGGCCACCGGCGTTTCCACATCATCGAGGCGGATGCGCAGGTTGTCGATCCACTGCTTGTAGGGCTTGCTGTTGGCGAGGTTGGCCTTGAGCTCCTCGTCATCGATCATGCGGCCCTGTTCCAGGTCGATCAGGAACATCTTGCCGGGCTGCAGGCGCCACTTGCGCACGATCTTGTTTTCCGGCACGGGCAGCACGCCCGACTCGGAGCCCATGATCACGAAGTCGTCGTCGGTGATGCAGTAGCGCGACGGGCGCAGGCCGTTGCGGTCCAGCGTGGCGCCGATCTGGCGGCCGTCGGTGAACACGATGGAGGCCGGGCCGTCCCAGGGCTCCATCATCGCGGCGTGGTACTCGTAGAAGGCCTTGCGGCGACCGTCCATGGTGGTGTGCTGCTCCCAGGGCTCGGGAATCATCATCATCACGGCCTGGGCCAGCGGGTAACCCGCCATGGTGAGCAGCTCGAGGCAGTTGTCGAAGGTGGCGGTGTCGGACTGGCTGGCGAAGCTGATCGGGTACAGCTTCTGCAGGTCGGCCCCCAGCACCGGCGAGGACATCACGCCCTCGCGCGCCTTCATCCAGTTGTAGTTGCCCTTGACGGTGTTGATCTCGCCGTTGTGCGCGACATAGCGGTACGGGTGGGCGAGCGGCCATTCGGGAAAGGTGTTGGTCGAGAAACGCTGGTGCACCAGACCCAGGGCCGAAACGCAGCGCTCGTCTTCCAGATCACGGAAGTAGGTGCCCACCTGATCGGCCAGCAGCAGACCCTTGTAGACCACCGTGCGGCTGCTCATGCTGACCACGTAATACTCTTTGCTGTGGGTCAGCTTGAGGCGCTGGATGTTGGCGCTGGCCGTCTTGCGGATCACGTACAGCTTGCGCTCCAGCGCGTCCTGCACGATCACGTCGTTGCCGCGGCCGATGAAGACCTGGCGGATGATCGGCTCCTTCTCGCGCACCGTGGGCGACATGGGCATGTCGCGGTTGACCGGCACGTCGCGCCAGCCCAGCAGCACCTGGCCTTCGGCGGCGATCGCACGCTCCATCTCCTGCTCGCAGGCCAGGCGGCTGGCGTGCTCCTTGGGCATGAAGATCATGCCCACGCCGTACTCCCCCGCCAGCGGCAGCACCACGCCCTGGGCCGCCATCTCCTCGCGGTACAGCGCGTCGGGCAGCTGGATCAACAGCCCTGCCCCGTCGCCCATGAGCTTGTCGGCGCCGACCGCGCCCCGGTGATCCAGGTTCTCCAGGATCTTCAGACCCTGCTTCACGATGGCGTGGCTCTTCTCGCCTTTGATGTGGGCCACGAAACCCACGCCACAAGCGTCGTGCTCGTGGGAAGGGTCGTACAGACCGTGTTGCTGGAGGTGCTGTTGTTCGGCTGCCGTGGTCATGGCGCTTCCTTCTCGGTTCGTGGGCGTGAATGCAAAAACGGGACTGCGAGCTTATTGCATTGCAACAACAATGCCAAGCAGATTAAATGGGGTCAGATTCCATTCAAATCCCGACAAATTTGATCGACGTTTTATTGGGGACAGATTAAAAACGCTTTGATGACGCCGTTCCAGGCCTTTGGAGCCTTGCGTCAGGTTTCCTTGGAGAAGGTGGACGCGGGACGGCCCGGGCGGCCGCGTGCAATCCGGCGCGGGGTGCGCTTTTGCAACTCCGCGGCAAAGTCCGCATCCCCGAGCGCCCAGCCGTGCAACGTGGCGTCGGTGATGGCGCCCTGCTGCGCCACCGATTGCCCCGCATGCACCAACTCGGTGTACGCCGCTTCGCGGGCGAAGGGGGTGTTGCCCAGCCCCCAATACACGGCGGGCGGTGCGATCCGCCGGTCCGGCGTCTGCCCGATGTAGTGGCGATGGCTTGACCAGGGATGGTTTTTCGGGTCCACGACCAAGCCAGCGCGCACGGGGTTCAAGTCCAGATAAACCATGCAAGCCAGCAGGTAGCGTTCGGTCTGAACCAGCGTGGATTTGTAACGCCCTTCCCACAACGTGCCAGTGCGGTGGTACAGGTCGTTGAAGTAACGCACGTAGCGCCGCCCCACCGCCTGCATCATGAGCGGTACACCCTCCGCCGTTTCGGGCGTGAGCAGCAGATGGAAATGGTTGTCCATCAGCACATAGGCGTTGAGTGCCACCTGGTGCTTGCGCGCGTTGTCGCCCAGCAGCTCCAGCAGGAACTCGCGGTCGGCGTCGCTGCGCACGATGTCCTGGCGGTTGTTGCCGCGCTGGATCACATGGTGCGGGTAACCGGCGACGGTCAGGCGGGGAAGACGGGCCATGGTGCGGTCAGGTGGGCGTCGCCGCGAAGCGGCTCCGAAGGGAATCCGACCCCGATTATGGTCGGGCGCGCCACGCGGCCTGCAGCCGCCCCGCCAGCAGCACACCGAGCAAGGAGGAAGCGCCTGTCACGGTCCAGGTCCATTGCCAGCCGCCGACCAGGGTGGCCACCCAGGCCACCAGCGGCGGCCCGAGAAATTGACCCATGGCAGAGAACTGCTGCATCCAGCCCACCGTGGTGGACACCGTCTCGTTGTCGGGAGCGAGTTTGACCGCCAGGCCAAACAGCGTCCCGGGAATCAGCCCACC
>NZ_JBYTAE010000049.1:0-44855 GCF_058787875.1 Hydrogenophaga sp. FW305-3-2-15-A-LB1
GGCTTTCGCGTCATGGTGGGTGGTGGGTTGGGGTGGACGGGCGCTCGACGGAACAGGGCATGCTAGCATCCAAAATCACCGCTTCCGTTACCAGCCGGGTACCAAAATCGCCCGCGACGTCCGGCCTTCCCGGACCCTCCTTCCCGACCCATGTCCCCATCCTCTTCCGCCGCTCTGGCCATCACCATCGCCACCCGTGAAAGCCGCCTCGCCCTGTGGCAGGCCGAACACGTCAAGGCCTTGCTCGAAGGCCTGGGCCACCGCGTCACGCTGCTGGGCATGACCACCCTGGGCGACCAGATCCTGGACCGCAGCCTGTCCAAGGTGGGCGGCAAGGGCCTGTTCGTGAAGGAACTCGAGCTCGCGCTGGAAGACGGCCGCGCCGACATCGCCGTGCACTCGCTCAAGGACGTGCCGATGGAGCTGCCGCCCGGCTTCGCGCTGGCCTGCGTGATGGAGCGCGAAGACCCGCGCGACGCCTGGGTCTCGCCGCACTGCGCCGGGCTGGCCGACCTGCCGGCCAACGGCGTGGTGGGCACCTCCAGCCTGCGCCGCCTGGTGCTGCTGCGCGCGGCGCTGGACCAGCTGGGCCGGGACGATGTGCGCATCGAACCCTTGCGCGGCAACCTCGACACGCGCCTGCGCAAGCTCGATGAAGGCCGGTACCACGCCATCGTGCTCGCCGCCGCCGGCCTCAAGCGCCTGGGGCTGGAGGCGCGCATCCGCCACATCTTCGACCCGACCGATTCCTTGCCGGCGGCCGGGCAGGGCGCCTTGGGCATCGAGGTGCGCGCCGACCGCGCCGACCTGATCGCCGCGCTGGCGCCGCTGGTGCACCAGCCCACCTGGCTGCGCGTGGCCGCCGAACGCACGGTCTCGCGCGCCATGGGTGGCAGTTGCTCCATGCCGCTGGCCGCCTACGCCGACTGGGGCCGCGAAGGCGCGCTGCGGCTCGACGCGGCCTGGGGCGACCCCGAGGGGCAGGCACCCCTGGTGCGCGTCGGCACCCAAGCGGCTGTGACCACACTGGACGAGGCCGAGGCGCTGGGCCAGCAGGTGGCCCAGGCGCTGCGCGCGGCCGGTGCCGCGCCACCGGTCGCGGAGACCTGAGGCCTTGGTGGACACCGCCGCCCACCCGCCTGGCACCCGGCGCCGGCTGGAACGGCTCATCGTCACGCGGCCGGCGCCCGAGGCCCAGGTCTGGGTGGATGCCCTGCGCGCCGAAGGCTGGCCCGCCCAGGCCCTGCCCCTGATTGAAATTGCGCCACCCGCCGCCGAGGCCGACCGGGCCACGCTGCACCACTGGCGCGCGCACTGGACGCAGGCCGATGCCATCCTGTTCGTGAGCGGCGCGGCGGTGAGCCATTTCTTCGAGGGCGGGGTCGCACCCGCCAGCCAGCCGCCGCACACCCGCTTCTGGGCCCCGGGGCCTGGCACGGCGCGCCTGCTCGCGCAGGCCATTGAACCGCTGGGCCTGGGCGCGGCCCATATTGATGCACCGCCTCCCGACGCCGCGCAGTTCGACTCCGAGCATTTGTGGCCGGTGGTCTCGTCCCAGGTCGGCCCGGGGCGGCAGGTGCTGATCGTGCGCGGCACCTCGGCCCAGGGCTCCGCGCAGGCCGGGGTGGCCGGCACCGGCCGCGACTGGCTGATCCGCCAATGCACCGCCGCCGGTGCGCAGGTGCGGGGATGTGTGGCTTATGCGCGACGCGCGCCCGTGCTGTCAGCCGCCGATCGCGCCCTGATCGACTCGGCGGCCACGGCGCACAGCGTGTGGCTGTTCAGCAGCTCCGAAGCCCTGCTGCCGCTGCAAAACCTGAGGCCCGCCCCGGCGTGGGCGCCGGCGAGCGCGCTGGTCACGCACCCGCGCATCGCCGCCGCCGCCGTGCAGGCGGGCTTCGTTCATATCTGTCAGACCCGTCCTGCACTGGCCGATGTGGTGCGCGCTCTAGAATCAGGCTGGACCCGACCATGAGCGCCGACACACCCGACCCCACTCCCCCCATCGCCGCGCCGGCGCCCGCCGTCGTTGCGCCTCCGCCGGCGCCCGTGGCCGCCCCGCGCCGTCCGGGCCAGGTCTTTCAATGGCTGGCCCTGCTGATCGCGGCGTTGGCGCTGGTGATGACGGGCCTGCTTTGGCAGAAGCTCGGCTTCACCCAGCAGGAGCTGGCCCGCCGCAGCCAGGACACCATCGCGCAGGCCGTGGAGGCGCGCACGCTGGCGGCCCAGGCCGAAGCCCTCACGCAGGAACTGCAGGCCCGCCTGGCCGTGGCCGAGGTGCGGCTGTCGGAAGTGACCTTGCAGCGCAGCCAGCTCGAAGAGCTCATGCTCTCGCTCTCCCGCTCGCGCGACGACAACCTGGTGCAGGACCTGGAATCCGCGCTGCGCCTGGCGCAGCAACAGGCCCAGCTCACCGGCACCGCCCAACCGCTCATCTCGGCCCTGCAGGCCGCCGACCAGCGCATCGCGCGCGCCGCGCAGCCGCGCCTGAACCCGGTGCAGCGCGCCATCGGCCGCGACATCCAGCGCATCCAGGGCGCGTCCCTGGCCGACATCCCCGCGCTCACGCTGCAGCTCGATGAGCTCGCGCGGCAGGTGGACGACTGGCCGCTGCTCAACCAGGTGGGCCAGCCGGTGGCCGCGCCGTTGAGCAAGGGCAAGGCCGGGCGAAAGGCCGCCCCCGAACCCGTGGCGGTGAAGGACGCCGCGCCCGAGACCGCTGCCGTGCCCGACGCGGCGGCCGAACCGGACACCACCGGCTGGAGCCGCGTGTCGGGTTGGTGGAGCGGTCTGTGGACGCGCATCTGGACCGATGTCACCCGCAACGGCCGCGAGTTGGTGCGCGTGAGCCGCATCGACCGGCCCGAAGCCGTGCTGCTCGCGCCCGACCAGGCCCTGTTCATGCGCGAGAACCTCAAGCTCAAGCTGCTCAATGCGCGCCTGGGCCTGCTGGCCCGTCACATGCAGGCCAGCCAGGCCGATCTGATGGCCGTGGAAGCCGCGCTCGCGCGCTATTTCGACACCAACTCGCCCCGCGTGACCACCGCCCAGGCCACGCTGGCGCGCCTGCGCAAGGACCTGGTGGACAGCGACCTGCCGCGGCCCGAAGAAACCCTGACGGCCCTGACCGCCGCGGCAGGGGGGCGCTGATGGCCGCCCGTTTTGGTGGTGCCATGCGCAGCGTGTTCTGGCTGCTCGGCCTCGCGGCGCTGGCCGTGGCGCTCGCGCTGCTGGTGGGGCACAACGAGGCCACGCTCACCCTGTTCTGGCCGCCCTACCGTTTCGATGTCTCCTTCAACTTCGTCGTCTTCTGCCTGATCGGCGGCTTCGTGCTGCTGTATGCCGCGCTGCGCGCGTTCTCGATGTTGCGCGACCTGCCCGCGCAGGCCCAGCGCTGGCGCAGCCAGCAGATCGAGCGCGCCGTGGTCGGGTCGGTGATGGACGCGCTGTCGCACCAGCTGGCGGGCCGCTTCGTGCGCGCGCAGTCGGCGGCCCAGCAGGCGGTGGACCAGCTCAAGGGCGTGCCGGCCGGGCAATGGCCCCGCCGCGACCAGCTTCAGCTGCTCGCCCACCTGCTGCTGGCCGAGAGCGCGCAATCGCTGCAGAACCGCGAGCGCCGCGACGAGAACCTGCAGGCCGCCCTCAGCCCGAAGCTGGCCAAAAGCGCGCCGGAAGCCCACGAAGGTGCGCTGCTGCGCGCGGTGCGCTGGGCGGTGGAAGACCATGACGCCGACGCCGCGCGTGCGCGCCTGGCCGAGCTGCCGCAGGGCGCGAGCCGGCGCATCCAGGCGCTGCGCCTGAAGCTGCGCATCGCCCGCCTGGGCGGTGAAACCGGCGAGGCGCTGGAGACCGCGCGCGTGCTGGCCAAGCACCGCGCATTTTCGCCCGAGGCCTCCCGCAGCATCGTGCGTGGCCTGGCGCTCGATGCCCTGCGCGAAGCACACGACATGACGCAGCTGGACGCGTTTTGGAACGGCCTGGACGCCACCGAGCGCGCCATGCCCGAGGTGGCCCTGGCCGCCGCGCGCCGCGCCAACCAATTGACCGGCCCCGCCACCAGCGAGCAGGACCGCGAGCTGGTCCACGCCCGCGTGCGCGCCTGGCTCGAACCCCTGTGGCCCGAGTTCGGGGCGCTGGACGTGGCGCAGCAGCGCCAGCTCGTGCTGGCGCTGGAACCCGGCCTGGGTGAGCTCGACGCCGCCGGGCTGGCCCGGCTGGAGCAGTTGCAGCGCCAATGGCCGCAGAACGGCTTCCTGCAGTACCTCGCGGGCCAGGCCTGCATGCGTCGCCAGCTCTGGGGCAAGGCCGCGCAGATGCTGAGCCAGTCCAGCCACAGCCTGGACGACCCCGCCCTGCTGCGCCGCACCTGGCGTGGCCTGGCGCAGCTGGCCGAAGAGCGGGGCGATGAAACGGCCGCGCAAGCTGCGTGGAAGCGAGCCGCGCTGCTGGACTGAGTCGAACCGAACCCAGGGGATGCGCCAGGGCATCCCCAAAGAAAAAGCCGATCGGAACCCGATCGGCTTTTTCTTTGGGGCCTGCCGCCACGCCCGGAGGCGGGCGGCGGTGGCGAGGACTCAGGGGTTCTCGAACGGCAGCTTCATGTCGCGCAGGTCCTTGCGCGTTTCCACCAGCACCAGCGGACCTTCGTCCAGCACCACGGGCGGCTTGGGTTCGCGCGGCACATGGATGGGCTTGGGTTCGGCCGCGATGGCGGCCTGCACCTGGGCCACCTTCTCCGCGTTGGAGTTCACCCATTCCAGGCCACTGGCCTGCGCCACCTGGTCGAGGGATTCGACGGACAGCGTGAACGGCTGCACCTTGGGCAGGCCTCGGGAGCCGGGCGCTTCGACCGCGCGCGGTGCGGCGGCGGCCACGGGGGCTGCTGCGCGCGGCGCGCGAGGTGCTTGCGGCACCACGGCGGGCGCGGGTGCCGCCACTTCGGCCGCAGGTGCGGCCACCGGGGCCGGCACCACCACTTCGGCAGGCGCCACAGCGACGGGTTCGGCCGCCGGCGCTTCGGTGGTTTCCGCGTTCACGGCAGGCGGCGTGGCCATGCTGAAGTAGCTGCGCACGGGGGCTTCGTAGGCCGAGGCATCGGGCGAGTCGTTCACCGCTTCGCTGCGCTCGGCAGGTGCCACGGTCTCGGCGGCGGCCGGAGCCTCTTCACCTTCGACCGCGCCTTCGCGGGGGCCGCGTTCGCGGCGGTCGCGGCCATAGCGGTCGCGGCTGCGGCGTTCGCGGTTGCCGCGCGGCGCGCCGTTCTCGGCGTCGCCCTCGCGCGGGGCTTGAGCTTCGCTCACGCCTTCGGCGACGGTGGCCGGCTGTTCACCTTCCACGGCGTCGGGACGGGGCGTTGCCTCGGTACCTTCGGCGCCCGGCTGGCGGCGGCGGTTGTCACCGCGGGGGCGGCGATCGCGGTCGCGCTCACGGCGTTGCTGGCCTTCGGCCGCTTCGGGCGTGTCGCTCGGCGCGGCGTCCAGCGGCAGGGCGTTGTTGACGTTGCCGCCTTCGGCCGCCACAGGGGCTTCCCGGCGACCACCTTCGCGGCGGTTGCCTTGGCGGCCTTCACCACCGCGCCCTTCGTTGCGGTTCTCGTTGCGGCCTTCACCACGGTTCTCATTGCGACCTTCGCCGCGGCCTTCACCGCGACGGCCTTCGCCACGCGCCTGTTCGCTGCGACCTTCCACGCGGCCGCCCTCGGCGCGCGCCTCGACCGCACGGCCTTCGCCACCGCGGCCACCGTTGCGGCCACCGCCTTCGCGGCCTTCGCGCGAACCACGGCCTTCGGCGCCACCACGGCCACCGCGGCTGCGGCCGTCACGGCCACCTTCGCGGCGACCGCCGTCGGCACGTTCTTCGCGGGCACCGCCCTTGGCGGCCGGTGCGGCCACGGCAGGCGTTGCCGCCGGCTTGGCCGGTGCGGGCTCGGCACCGAACAGGCTCTTGAGCCAACCGAAGAAACCCTTCTCGGCCGGTGCCGGCGCGGCCGGCACGGGCTTGGCGGCCACGGGCGCTGCCACCGGTGCGGCGGCGGGGGCCGGCGTTTCGGGACGCGGTGCGGCCACGGGCGCGGGTCCGTCGGGCAGCACGCCCTTGATCACCGGTTCCTGCTTGTTGGTGCGTTCCTGGCTGCGGCGCGTGAAGCTGGCGACGTCGTCCACCTCATCGGCCAGCTTGTAGCTCGCGTCCAGGTTGTCCAGGCGCGGGTCGTCGTGCTTGAGGCGCTCGAGCTTGTAGTTGGGCGTGTCGAGCGACTTGTTGGGCACCAGCAGCACGCTGATGCGCTGCTTGAGTTCGATCTTGGTGATCTCGGTGCGCTTTTCGTTCAGCAGGAAACTGGCCACTTCGACCGGCACCTGCACCAGCACGGCGGCCGTGCTGTCCTTGAGCGACTCTTCCTGGATGATGCGCAGGATCTGCAGCGCCGAGCTCTCGGTGTCGCGGATGTGGCCGGAACCACCGCAGCGCGGGCAGGGGATGGAAGCGCCTTCGTTGAGCGCGGGCTTGAGGCGCTGGCGGCTCATTTCGAGCAGACCGAACTTGCTGATGGCGCCGAACTGCACGCGGGCGCGGTCCTGGCGCAGCGCGTCGCGCAGGCGGTTTTCCACTTCGCGGCGGTTCTTCGACTCTTCCATGTCGATGAAGTCGATCACCACCAGACCACCCAGGTCGCGCAGGCGCGCCTGGCGGGCCACTTCGTCGGCGGCTTCCAGGTTGGTGCGGGTCGCGGTTTCCTCGATGTCGCCGCCCTTGATGGCGCGGGCCGAGTTCACGTCCACCGCCACCAGCGCTTCGGTCTGGTCGATCACGATGGCACCGCCAGAAGGCAGGTTCACCGTGCGGCTGTACGCGGTTTCGATCTGGTGCTCGATCTGGAAGCGCGAGAACAGCGGCGCGTCGTCGCGGTAGCGCTTCACGCGGTGCCCGTGCTCGGGCATCACATGGCTCATGAACTGGTGAGCCTGTTCGAAGATGTCGTCGGTGTCGATCAGGATCTCACCGATGTCGCTGTTGAAGTAGTCGCGGATCGCGCGGATCACCAGGCTCGATTCCTGGTAGATCAGGAAGGCGCCCTTGCCACCCTTGGTCGCGCCGTCGATGGCGTTCCAGAGCTTGAGCAGGTAGTTCAGGTCCCACTGCAGTTCGGCGGCGTCGCGGCCGATGCCGGCGGTGCGCGCGATGATGCTCATGCCGTTGGGGTACTCGAGCTGGTCCAGCGCCTGCTTGAGTTCCTGGCGGTCTTCGCCCTCGATGCGGCGGCTCACGCCCCCGCCGCGCGGGTTGTTCGGCATCAGCACCACGTAGCGGCCGGCCAGGCTCACGAAGGTGGTGAGGGCGGCGCCCTTGTTGCCGCGTTCTTCCTTTTCCACCTGGACCAGCAGTTCCTGGCCTTCGCGGATCACGTCGTTGATGCGGGCCTGGTTGACCGGAACCCCGGCGGCGAAATACTGGCGCGAGATTTCCTTGAAAGGCAGGAAGCCGTGGCGTTCTTCGCCGTAGTCGACGAAGCAGGCTTCGAGCGACGGCTCCACGCGGGTGACCACCGCTTTGTAGATGTTGCCCTTGCGCTGTTCGCGCCCTTCGATTTCGATTTCGTAGTCGAGCAATTTCTGCCCGTCCACGATCGCCAGGCGGCGCTCTTCGGCCTGCGTGGCGTTGATCAGCATGCGTTTCATGATGCGTTCCTTCGTTCAAATACAAGGACGCAGGGGCCACCGGCCCATGCGCCAACCTGCCGTGAACCAGCGGAAGCGCGAACGAGGGGAGGAATTGCCGGAGAGCCGTTGACCCGCGGTTCGGGGAAGGCGTTCAACACAGGCGGGCACCAGGGTGCCGCGTCGAACCGCCAGGTCAGGGCGTAGGCGCGTGGAGGTGGGTGAACAGGGAAGAAGGCTCGATGGCTGTCATTGACATGGATCTGGCCGGTGTCTCTCTGGCTTCACTTCGTCCTCACCCAGCCACGTGTTGCGGGCTGGGTGATTGGGGGTATTCCGTATTCGGGTTCGTGTTCTTCAGCGGATTCGCCCGCGGCTTCGACCGGCCCGCCGCCGTGCCAGGATTCGCATGGGAATGCATCGGGCAACGGCGCCAGACCCGGGTGCTGCGGGTGGCAACCCACCCGCGGCGGACGCCTTGCCTTGCAAGCTGCGGTCCCTTGCCTTGGGTGACTGCCTTAAACTCAAGGTAAATCAATCACTTACGGCACACGACGGGTGTGACGCATTATAGTCAGCTCCCCGCCATTCGTGGTGGCCTTATTCACACCCATGCTCAGCAACCCGAATTCGGGGGAAATCCGACACATCACGGTTGACGAAGAGTCGGCGGGGCAGCGGTTGGACAACTTCCTCATCCGCATCCTCAAAGGGGTGCCCAAATCGCACATCTACCGCATCATCCGCTCGGGCGAGGTGCGCCGGAACAAGGGCCGGGTGTCGGCCGACGACCGCGTCGCCCTTGGCGATGTGTTGCGCATTCCGCCGATCCGGCTGTCCGAACGCGCCGAAGAGAAGGCGGCCCATCCGGCGCCGGCGCGTGAATTCCCGGTCGTGTTCGAGGACGAGGCCTTTCTGGCGATTGACAAGCCCGCCGGCGTGGCGGTGCATGGTGGCAGCGGCGTGAGTTTCGGCGTGATCGAACAAATGCGCCAGGCTCGGCCGCAGGCCCGATTGCTCGAATTGGTGCATCGCCTGGACCGGGAAACCAGCGGCCTGTTGCTGATTGCCAAGAAAAAGAGCGCGCTCAAGGCATTGCAGGACCAATTTCGCGAACGTGAAACCGGAAAAACCTATCTGGCGATGGTCAAAGGCGCCTGGCCCGCCCGCCTGAAGGTGCTGGACCAGCCTTTGCACAAATACCTATTACCTGATGGCGAACGCCGTGTGAGGGTGACGACAGCCGACGATCCGGACGGCATGCGCTCGGTCACGCTGGTGAAGGTGGCGCAGCGCGTGCCCGCACCACCAGGGCTGGAGGCGGTCGTTCCCGAAGGCTTCAGCCTGTTGGAGGTCACCATCAAGACCGGCCGCACCCATCAGATTCGCGTGCATTTGTCCAGCGCCGGCCATCCGATTGCGGGCGACGACAAATACGGCGATTTCGAACTCAATCGGCAATTGGCGCGAATTGGTTTGAAACGCATGTTCCTGCACGCCTGGCGTTTGAGGTTGACACATCCTGTCACCAAATCCGCGTTGGAACTGCAGGCCGAATTGCCGCCGGAGCTATATAAATGGCGATCCCCCGGAATAGAATGATGGTCTGCGTCGTTGGCAGACATCCGGTTCCGGATGGATCAAACATTACCTAAAAAGGACGATTTCAATGGCAAGTTATTCCGAACTCATGGCGCAAGCCCAGAACCTGATGGCACAGGCCGAGCAGGCGCGCAAGGACGAGCTCTCCGCGGTCATCGCCGACATCAAGGCGAAGATGAAGCAATTCGGCATCACCACCGCCGATCTGGGCAGCACCTCGGCGACCAAGAAGACCGGCAAATCCAAATCGGCCGCACCGGCCAAGTACAAAGGCCCGAACGGTGAACTCTGGGCAGGTGGCCCGGGCCGCAAACCCGAATGGGTTCGCGCCGTGCTGGCATCGGGCAAGAGTCTGGACAGCTACCTGATCTGATCCACTCCCCTGCCTCCTTGCACACGGCCCGCCTCTGGCGGGCTTTGTCTTTGGTACCCTCGAAAGCATGTTTCGAATACTTGTCGTCTGCATGGGCAACATCTGCCGCTCGCCCATGGCGGCCAGCGTGCTGCACGCCGCCATCGCGCGCCGCCAGCTGGCGCAGCGGGTGGAGGTGGATTCCGCCGGCACCTACGCCGGCCACCAGGGGGAGAAGCCCGACCGCCGGGCGATCACCCTGGCGATGGCGCGCGGTTACCCGCAGATCGAGCGCGAGCGCGCCCGCCGCGTGCGCGATGAGGACTACAGGAACTTCGACCTGATCCTCGCCATGGACGCGGACAACCTGGAGAACCTGCGCTTCAAGTGCCCGCCCGAGCACCAGCACAAGCTGCACCTGTTCCTGGAGTACGCGGGTGTGGAAGGCCGGCGCGAAGTGCCCGACCCTTACTACGGCAATGCCCAGGGCTTCGAGGTGGTGCTGGGCCTGTGCGAGCAGGGCAGCGAGGGCGTGCTCGCACGGGTGCTGAGCACGCTGGACTGAGGCGGCTTCAGGCCTGGTGGTACTCGCGGTACCAGCGCACGAAGCGTTCGATGCCGTCCTTCAGAGGCGTGGAGGGCGCGAAGCCCACCCAGCGGTGCAGGGCCTCGGTGCTGGCGTAGGTCGCCGGCACGTCGCCGTCCTGCATGGGCAGGAATTCCTTGATCGCCTCGCGCCCCAGCGCCTGTTCGATGCAGCCGATGAAGTCCATCAGCGGCACCGGGTCGTGGTTGCCGATGTTGAAGATGCGGTAGGGCGGTCCACCCGCGTTCTCGGGCATGGCCGGTTTGTCGAGCACGCGCAGCACGCCTTCGACGATGTCGTCGATGTAGGTGAAGTCGCGCTTCATCTTCCCGTGGTTGAAGACCTGGATCGGCCGGCCTTCGAGCACCGCGCGGGTGAAGCTGAAGTAGGCCATGTCGGGCCGGCCCCAGGGCCCGTACACCGTGAAGAAACGCAGGCCGGTGGTGGGCAGCCCATAGAGGTGGCTGTAGGTGTGGGCCATCAGCTCGTTGGCCTTCTTGGTGGCCGCGTACAGGCTCACCGGGTGGTCGACGGCGTCGGTTTCCTCGAACGGCATCTTGGTGTTGCCGCCATACACGCTGGAGCTGGACGCGTAGACCAGGTGGCCCGGCTTCTGCGCGCGGCAGCCTTCCAGGATGTGGCCGAAGCCGGTGAGGTTGCTGTCGAGGTAGGCGTTGGGGTGCGTGATCGAGTAGCGCACACCGGCCTGGGCCGCCAGGTGCACCACGGCGTCGAAGCGGTGGCTGGCGAACAGCCGGGCCATGGCCTCGCGGTCCGCCACATCGACCTGTTCGAAGGCGAAACCCGGGTGCTTCTGCAGCGGCTCCAGCCGGGCGCGCTTGAGCGCGACGGCGTAGTAGTCGTTGAGGTTGTCGATGCCGAGCACCGTGTCGCCGCGCGCCAGCAGGCGCTGGGCGGTGTGCATGCCGATGAAGCCGGCCGCGCCAGTCAGGAGGATGTGCATGGCGGTATGTTAGCCGCCAGCCTGCATCAGTCTTTCTGCCAGATCACCCGTTTTCCGGACGTTTCCCACGTTTCGTAGTGCCGCGCGTACAGGTCTTCGATGCGGTTGCGCTTGACCTTGAAGGTGGGCGTGATGATGTCGTTGTCCACCGTCCAGGCGGTGGTGACGACCACGATGCACTGCAGCTGCTCGTGCGGGTCCAGCGTGGCGTTGATGCCCTTGAGGTGGCTGGCCAGCGAGGTTTCGAGCTCGGTGCGCGCGGCGGCGTCGTTCGCCACGCGCGCGGCCGCGTCGGCGTTGAGCATCACGATGCCCAGGGGCTGGCCCAGGTTGGCGCCGGTCACCACGCAGGCTTCCACGGCCTCGTGCATCACCAGCTTGTCCTCGATCGGCGCGGGCGCCACGTACTTGCCCTTGCCGGTCTTGAACAGGTCTTTCACACGGCCGGTGATGCGCAGCAGGCCCTGCTTGTCGATCGTGCCCTTGTCGCCGGTCTTGAGCCAGCCGTCTTCGGTGAAGGCCTCGCGGCTCTTCTCGGGCTCCTTGTAGTAACCCTGCATCAGCGCCTGGCTGCGCATCTGCACCTCGCCGGTCTCGGGGTCGAGGCGGTGCTGCACGCCGGCGTAGGTGGGGCCCACGGTCCCCTGCTGGTTCTTGCCCGGCTCGGTGATGTGCGAGAGCGCGAGGTTCTCGGTCATGCCGTAGCCCTCGTTGATGTTCAGGCCGAGCTGGCTGTACCACTGCAGCAGGGCCATGGGCATGGGCGCTGCGCCACCGGCGGCGAACTTGCACTGGTCCAGGCCCAGGGCCTTCATCACCTTGCGGCGCACGATGCCACCCAGGATGGGGATGCGCAGGAGCCGGTTGAGCTTGGCCGGCGGCATCTTGGCGTGGATGCCCTGCTGGAACTTGACCCACAGGCGCGGCACCGAGAAGAAGATGGTGGGCCGCGCGCGCTGCAGGTCGGCGGCGAAGGTGTCGAGCGACTCGGCGAAGTACACGTGCATGCCGGTGCGCAGCCAGCCGTGTTCGACCAGCATGCGCTCGACCACATGGGCCAGCGGCAGGTAGGACAGCATGCGGTCTTCGCCCGAGAGCGGGATGCGCTTGACGCCGGAGTCGATGGCCCAGGCGAAGTTGCCGAAGCTGTGCATCACGCCCTTGGGCATGCCGGTGGTGCCCGAGGTGTAGATCAGGGTCGCGAGTTCGTCGGCGCCGCGCGTGGGCTCACCCTGCAGCGGCTGGTGGCGGCCGCAGATCGCGTCCCAGCCTTCGTAGGCCTGGATCGCGTCCAGCGGCGAGAGCGCGTAGCTGATGCAGGGCAGGCCGGCGGGCACGCCGGGCTTCATGCCTTCCCAGCCATCGAGCTTGCCGATGAAACAGGCCTTGGCCTCGCTGTGGGTGAGGATCTGGCGCACCGTCTCGGCCGCGAGCGTGGGGTAGAGCGGCACCGACACGTGGCCGGCCATCCAGATGGCGAGGTCGCTCATCATCCACCAGGCGCAGTTCTTCGAGAGGATCGCGACCTTGGAGCCCGGCTCCCAGCCTTGCGATTGCAGGTGGGTGGCCATGCGCCGCACCTGGTCGCCGATCTCGGCCCAGGTGAATTCCTGCACCGCGCCCGCGCCCATGGGCTGTGTGAGCGCAACGCGGTTGGGATCGGTCTTTTCCCAGTGGTACAGGCGTTGCAGGGCGAGCAGCTCGGGCGCGACTTGGGTCATGTGACGTGTCTCCGTTGTGTGTGTGCGAAGGGGGAATCTACCAAGCCCTCCGCACGCTGTTTAGAGGGTTTCACCTGTTGGGGCGCCACCGGCGGATCCCGGCGGAGTCACAGCCCCAGCAATTGCGCGAGGTCCAATGGCTTTGTGCGCTCCGCCGGCACGACGTGGCTTTCGAGATGGTCCAGGTGCGCGCGCATCGCCTTGACTGCCCGCTCGGTGTCGCCTGCGATCACCGCCGCGATGATGTTCGCGTGCTCCTGGTCCGAGCAGGAGACGCTCTTGCCAGGGTCACCGTGCGCGAGAAAGATCAAGGGCGTGCGGGCCACCAGCTGCTGCAGGAATTCGGTGAGCACCGTGTTGCCGGCGCATTGCGCGAGTTGCACGTGAAAGTCGGTCGACAACTTGATGCCGGTGCGCATGTCACCCGCGCGGTAGGTGTCCCGTTCCTGTTTCATGAGCTCACGCAAGGTCCTGAGCTGGTCCGCGTCGATCGACTCGGCCAGCCGCTCGATCACGAAACCCTCGATCAGCCGCCGGGCCGCGAAGATCTGGCCGACTTCCTCCAGCGAAGGGCTGGCCACGCTGGCGCCGTGCTGCGATCGAAGGGTGACCACCTTGGCGGTGGCGAGCCGTGCCAGCGTCTTTCGCACGACGCCACGCGTGACGCCGAAAGCCTGCGCCAGCGGTATCTCCTTGAGTTTGGTGCCGGGGGCGAGGCGTCGATCCAGGATGCCGTCGTACAGGGTTCTGTAAACGCGCTCCTCGGGCGACTCCTCCGGCTCGCGTGCCTTGCCCGCAGGCTTCGCCGGTTCGACGGCGGTCCGGGCCGACTTCTTGATGGGGGGTGTCGCCGGGCCACCGGTCGTGGTGTCTCCAGCGCTCGTCTTCCTCGTTGCCATGGTGTGTTCTCTGGTGAGGGCTGCTTGCACCCGTCAGGGTGGTGCCGGATTTTATGCGGCCAAAAAATGTTAACACTAGCGTTTTTACTATGTTGACATTAATTGTTGACAGTGAAAGACTTGCCGCCATCGAACGCCTGTCGTTTCAGCCACGAGGAATCCATGCCAAGCGAGAACCAGCCATCGTTGCCACCCGCGGCGCCGTCGCGCATCCACTTCGTGGTGAACGGCCAGCCCCACCGGTTGGACAACCCCGATCCCAACCGCACCTTGCTCAATCACCTGCGCGAGGCGCTCGCGCTCACCGGAACCAAGGAGGGCTGCGCCGAAGGCGATTGCGGCGCCTGCACCGTGGTCGTGAGCGAGCCGCATGGTCAGGGCGTGCGCCGCCGCGCGGTCAATGCCTGCATCCAGTTGCTGCCGACCTTGCACGGCAAGGAGGTCCTGACGGTGGAGGGGCTGGCCAAACCGGGTGCCGATCTCCACCCGGTGCAGCAGGCCATGGTCGATGTCCACGCTTCGCAGTGCGGTTTCTGCACGCCGGGTTTCGTGATGTCGCTGCATGCGCTGCTGGCGTCGAGGCCCGATGCCAGCCGCGACGAGATCGAATGCGCGTTGGCGGGCAACCTCTGCCGGTGCACCGGTTACCGGCCCATCGTCGATGCGGCAAGAAAGGCCGGCCCGCAATGTGCGAAGGGGGGCGCGGCGTGTCTCACCCCGGTTTCATCGGTGGCGGATGCGGGTGAAAGCGTGGCGCTGGATGCCCATGGCCGGCAGTTCTGGGCACCGGTGGAACTGGACGATTTCGCCGCGCTTCGCATGGCCCACCCCGATGCGCGCATCCTCGCTGGCGGGACGGACCTTGGTCTGGTGCTGACCAAGAAGCGCCAGGACCTGCCGGCCTTGCTGTACGTCGGGCGGGTGGAGGCCTTGCGCCGCGTCGAGCGCAGCGCCAGCCACCTCGAGATCGGTGCGGCGGTGGCGTTGACGGATGCTTTCGAGCCCCTGGTCGAGCAGTACCCGGAGCTGGCCGAATGGGCGCGCCGATTTGCCTCGGTGCCGATCCGGAATGCGGGCACGCTGGGCGGCAACATCGGCAATGGTTCGCCCATTGGCGACTCGATGCCTGTGCTGATGGCGCTCGATGCCAGTCTGGTGCTGCGGCGCGGGCCGCACACCCGCGAGGTGCCTCTGGACGCGTTCTACACCGGGTACCAGCGCAACGTGCTGGCCGCCGGCGAATTCATCGAGCGCATTCGCATCCCCCTGCGCGACCCGCGCCTGCAGGTTCGTGCCTACAAGATTTCGAAGCGCTTCGATCAGGACATTTCCGCGGTGTGCGGGGCGTTCTCTCTGGTGTGTGGTGATGACGGCACGGTGCAGCGCGTCCGGGTGGCCTTTGGCGGCATGGCCGCCACGCCGAGCCGCGCGCCCCGCTGCGAGGCGGCCCTGTTGCAGGGCCGCTGGGACGAGGCGGCGGTGCGCCAGGCCATCGCCGCGCTCGACCAAGACTTCGAGCCCATCGATGACATGCGCGCCAGCAAGTCCTACCGCCGGCTGGTGGCGCGCAACCTCCTGCGCAAATTCCATTTCGAAACCACGGGCGACACCCGGATCAGTGTGCTTGACGAGGAGGTGTTCGCATGAACCAGGATGCACGGCCCAACCCGCTCGGGGGTGTCGGCCAATCCATCGGGCATGACAGTGGTGCGCTGCATGTCACGGGCCGGGCCAACTACACGGACGATCTGCCCGAGCTGCGCGGCACGCTCTACGCGGCGGTGGGTCAGAGCACGCGGGCCCACGCCCGCATCCGCTCCATCGATCTCTCCGCGGTGCGCGCCGCGCCGGGTGTGGTGGCCGCCATGGTGGCCGAAGACATCCCCGGCACCAACGACTGCGGGCCGGTGGTGGCGGACGAACCCATCCTCGCGCAGGGCATCGTGCAATGCGTGGGGCAGGCGCTGTTCTCGGTGGCCGCCGAATCCATCGAGGCCGCGCGGCGGGCGCTGCGCCTGGCGGTGGTGGAGTACGAAGACCTGGAGCCGGTGTTCACCGTGCAGCAGGCGATGGCGAACCAGAGCTTCGTGCTGCCCACGCGCCATGTCGTGCGTGGCGATGCGCGCCAGGCCATCGAGCAGGCCCCCCATCGGCTGAGCAAGCGGTTCCGCATGGGCGGGCAGGAGCAGTTTTACCTCGAAGGCCATGTGGCTTACGCGGTACCGCGCGACGACGGGGGCATGCACGTCTACACCTCGACCCAGCACCCGACCGAGACGCAGCACCACGTCGCGCATGCGCTGGGCCTGGACGAAAAGGACGTGGTGGCCGAATGCCGCCGCATGGGGGGTGGCTTTGGCGGCAAGGAGAGCGGTTCCGTGCTGTTCGCTTGCAACGCCGCGCTGCTGGCCCAGAAGACAGGCCGGCCGGTGAAGCTCCGGGTGGACCGCGACGACGACATGGTGATGACCGGAAAACGCCACGACTTCGAGACCTGCTTCGACGTCGGTTTCGACGGCGATGGCCGCATCCTCGGCCTGGAGATGGACCTGGCAGGCCGCTGTGGTTATTCGGCCGATCTGTCGGCCGGCGTGAACGACCGCGCTGTGCTCAACAGCGACAACACGTATTTCCTGGAGCACGTGGCCATCCACTCCTACCGCTGCAAGACCAACACCGTGTCGGCCACCGCGTTCCGGGGTTTCGGCGGGCCTCAAGGGGCGCTGGGCATCGAGCAGGTCATCGACGAGATCGCCTTTCACCTCGGCAAGGAGCCGCTGGACGTGCGGCGCGCCAACTTCTACGGCACCGGGTCGAGGAACGTCACGCACTACGGCCAGACGCTCCAGGACAACGTGATCGAGGATCTGGTCGCCACGCTGGAGAAGAGCGCCGACTACCGGGAGCGCAAGGCCCGCGTGCGTGCCTTCAATGCCACCCACGCCCACTTGCGAAAGGGCATCGCGCTGACGCCTTTGAAGTACGGCATCTCGTTCACCTCGCCGCACCTCAATCAGGCGGGCGCGCTGTTGCATGTCTACACCGACGGCAGCGTGATGCTCAACCACGGCGGCACCGAGATGGGGCAGGGCCTGTTCACCAAGGTCTCGCAGGTGGTGGCCGAGGAGCTGATGATCGATGTCGACCGCATCCGCATCACCTCCTCGGACACCAGCAAGGTGCCCAACACATCGGCCACGGCCGCTTCCTCGGGCAGCGACCTCAATGGCAAGGCCGCTCAGGCGGCCGCGCGGCAGATCCGCGAGCGGCTGATCGACTTCGCGGCGAAGCATTTCGGCGTGCCGCAGGAGCAGGTGCGGTTCGTGCGCAATGCGGTGCAGGTGGGGGAGCGCACGGTGGCGTTCACCGAACTGGTCAAGCTCGCGTACTTCCACCAGATCTCGCTGTCGGCCACCGGCTTTTACCGAACCCCCACGCTCGACTGGAACGGCTCGACGCTGAGCGGTACCCGGCCTTTCTACTATTTCGTCTATGGCGCGGCCGTGACGGAGGTGGTGATTGACACTCTGACCGGCGAGTGCCGCGTGCTGCGCGCCGACATCCTGCACGACGTGGGGCGGTCGCTCAACCCGGCGCTCGATCGGGGCCAGGTCGAAGGGGCGTTTGCCCAGGGCATGGGCTGGCTCACCATGGAAGAGCTTTGCTGGAATGCCCAAGGGCGTCTCACGACGCATGCGCCCTCGACCTACAAGATCCCAGTGGCCAGCGACATGCCTCGTGATTTCCGCGTCGCGCTCTACGAATCGGCCGGCAACGTGGAAGACTCGATCCACCGGTCCAAGGCGGTGGGCGAGCCCCCTCTGCTGCATGGCATCTCGGTGTTCCATGCGATCCGCGATGCGATCGCCAGCGTGGCCGGGCATCGCCTGTCGCCCCAGCTTGATGCGCCCGCCACCGCGGAGCGCATCCTGTTCAGCGTGCTCGACCTGCGGGAGCGCGCCGATGCGCTCCAGCCCCGGCTCGAAGAAGCGGTCCTGGCATGAACGGCACCTCCACCGTGGACAGCGGCTGGCTCCATGGCGCGGCGCGGTTGCGCGACAGCGGCACGCCCTTCGTGCTGGTCACGGTGGTCCAGACGCGAGGCTCGGTGCCGCGCGAGACCGGCACGCGCATGCTCGTCACCGCGCAGGGCACGGTGGGGACGATCGGTGGTGGGCACCTGGAGCACGAAGCCATGGCCATTGCGAGGAGGCACCTGCGGTTGGCTGTCACCGGGGCGCACTGGCAGGCCTTCGCGCTCGGCGCGCGCCTGGGGCAATGCTGCGGTGGCGCGGTCGAGTTGATGTTCGAACTCGAAGTCGGCGCCGCGCTGGACTGGATCGATGTGTTGCATCAAGCCTTGCAGCGCGGCGAAGCGGCCGTGATCGCCAGTGTGGTCGATGGGGTCTCCCACACCCGACTGGTCCTGGCGCCCTCGTCGGGCGCCTGGCAACGCGGCGAGGCGGATGCCACCACGTGGCGCCTGGCGCGCGACCTGCTCACCACGCCGGCCTTGACGGCACCCGAAGGGCCGCCATCCCCGCGGAAGAACGGGCCGCGGCGCTTCGTGCAGCGCATCGAACCTCCCGGGCTGGACGTGTGGGTCCATGGCGCGGGCCACGTGGGCCGAGCGCTGGTCGCCGTGCTGGGCCTGCTGCCTTGCCGCGTGACCTGGGTGGACAGCCGGCCCGATGAATTTCCCAGCGAGGTGCCGCCCAACGTGCGCGTGCTGTGTTCGGACGACGGCGAGCACGAGGTGGATGAAGCGCCGCCAGGGGCTTGCCATCTGGTCATGACCCACAGCCACGCGCTTGACTTCGAGCTGAGTCTGCGCCTCCTGCGCCGGGCCGATTTCCGGTACTTCGGGCTCATCGGCTCGGCCACCAAGCGCCGCAGCTTCGAGCACCGCCTGGCCGATCGCGGCATCGACCGGGCCATGTTGTGCCGCATGCGGTGCCCGATCGGCATCGACGGTGTGAGTGGCAAGGAGCCCGGTGTGATCGCTGTCGCGGTCGCCGCTCAACTGCTGGGCCTGCGCGAGGAGATCGCGCGCGGCCCCGAACCGATGGGATGGCGGAACGCGGGCGCGGCAAGCGCGCGCATCGCCGAGACCCAGTGCTGACGGGTGACGCTCTCGCCCATGGAACTTCAACGACACCAAGGACCCATCATGAACCCATCCCGCAGATCGGCCGTTCTCTCGCTCGCATCCCTGGCGGCCGCGCCTGGACTTCTTCGCGCACAGGGCAAGGCGCCCCTGGAGGTCGCGTTCCTCTACGACAACCCCATCGGCGACGTGGGCTGGGTGCGGCAGCATGAAAACGGGCGCCTGGCGATCGAGCAGAAGCTCGGTGCGCAGGTGAAGACCAAGTACGTGCAGGTGCCCACGGGCGCCGACTCCGAGCGTGTGATGCGCACACTGGCGCAAAGCGGCACCAAGCTGATCTACGGCGTGTCCTTCGGCTACATGAACCCCATGGCCAAGGTGGCCGCCCAGTTCCCCGACACGGTCTTCATGAACGCGCAGGGTTTCATGACGAGCAAGAACATGGGCGTCTACTCGGCGCGCGTGTACGAAGGCTTCTACCTGAACGGCGTGGTGGCCGGGCACATGAGCAAGAGCGGCGTGGTGGGCTACATCGCCTCGCTGCCCGTGCCCGAGGTGGTGCTCGGCCTGACCGCTTTCATCCAGGGCATGCGCAGCGTGAACCCCAAAGGCACGGTGCGCATCGTCTGGCTCAACACCTGGTACGACCCGGGCCGCGAGCGCGAGGCGGCCAACGCCCTGCTGAGCGACGGGGCGGACATCCTGACCTCGGTGCTGTCTTCGCCCGTCGCCGTGCAGGTGGCCGAAGAGCGCGGCGTGGGTGCGGTGACCTGGCAGAGCGACATGTCCAAGTACGGGCCGAAGGCGCAACTCTCCTGTGCCTTGCTGGACTGGTCGAATCCCTATGTGGACATCACCAGGGCGGTGATCGACGGAAGCTGGAAGCCCGGCAATGCATGGCTGGGTGCGAAGGAGGGGGTGATCCGCATGGTGGCCTTGAACCCCTCGTTGCCGACCGACCTCAAGGCGCTGCTGGTGCGCAAGGAAGCGGAGATGAAGGCGGGCAGCTTCCATCCCTTCGTGGGGCCGATTCTTGACCAGGATGGCAAGGAACGCGTGGCCGCCGGCGTGGTGCCCAGCGACGACGAACTGCGCAAGATCGACTGGCTCGGTGCCGGCATCCAGGGCCGCCTGCCCACGCGGCGCTGACGCGACCGCCTCGCTGCCCCAAGGACACAAAGACCCATGACCCCACTCGAAACCATCGTCCGTGCCCGCGCGCCCCGTCTGGAGCTGCGCGGCCTGACCAAGGCCTATCCGGCCATCGTCGCCAACGACAAGGTGGATCTCACCGTCGAACCCGGTGAGATCCATGCCGTGCTCGGCGAGAACGGTGCTGGCAAGAGCACGCTCATGAAGTGCATCTACGGGGCGGTGAAACCGGACGCAGGCACCCTGTGGTGGAACGGCGAGGAGGTGCGGATCGCCCATCCGGCGCACGCCCGTTCGCTCGGCATCGGCATGGTGTTCCAGCACTTCTCGCTGTTCGAGACGCTGACCGTGACCGAAAACGCCGCGCTCGGTCTGCCCGGCCGGCCCGATCTGGTGGACCTGGCACGGCGCATCGAAGCGATCTCGCAGCGCTACGGGCTGGCGGTCGATCCCGGGCGCCATGTGCATTCGCTCTCGGTCGGGGAGCGCCAGCGGGTGGAGATCATCCGCTGCCTGCTGCAGAACCCGCAGCTGCTCATCATGGACGAGCCCACGTCGGTGCTCACGCCGCAGGCGGTGGACAAGCTGTTCGAGACGCTGCGGCAGCTGGCCGAGGGCGGCTGCAGCATCCTCTACATCAGCCACAAGCTGCACGAGATCCGGGCGCTGTGCCATGGCGCGACCGTGCTGCGGGCCGGCCGCGTGGTGGGGCGGTGCGACCCCCGCCGCGAAACCGAGGTCACGATGGCGCGCCTCATGGTGGGCGAGGACGTCAGCCCGTGCCAGCCTGGCACCCGGTCGGCGGTGCGCGGCGCCCCCGTGCTGGTGGTGGACCAGCTCAGCCAGCCCGCAGACGACCCCTTCGGCACCGACCTCAGCGACGTTGGCCTGACGGTCCACGCCGGAGAAATCCTGGGCATTGCCGGCGTCTCGGGCAACGGGCAGCAGGAGTTGCTTCGCCTGCTCTCGGGCGAAGCCCTGTGCCGGCGCGCCGACGCGATCCGCATCCTGGACACGCCGGCCGGGCACCTGCCACCGGCCGAGCGCCGCCGCGCCGGCCTCGGTTTCGTGCCGGAGGAGCGGCTGGGGCGGGGCGCCGTGCCCGCCATGTCGCTGACCGAAAACGCCTTGTTGACCGCCCATGCCAAGGGCTTCGTCCGGAACGGTCTGGTGGACACCCCCGCGATCACGGCGTTCGCGCGGCGCTGCATCGTGGACTTCAACGTCAAGTGCGGCGGTGGACAGGCCCCGGCGGAGAGCCTGTCGGGCGGCAACCTGCAGAAGTTCATCGTGGGCCGCGAAATCCTGCTGTCGCCCCGCCTGCTGGTGGTGGCGCAGCCCACCTGGGGGGTGGACGTGCAGGCCTGCGCCTTCATCCGGCGTTCGCTGATCGCGCTGCGCGACGCCGGTGTGGGCGTGCTGGTGATCTCGGACGATCTCGACGAGCTGTTCGAGATCTGCGACACGCTGTGCGTGATGGCCGGGGGCCGGCTTTCGCCCGTCCGTGCGCGCGACGGGACCGACGTGGAAGAGGTGGGTTTGTGGATGAGCGGGCTGTGGCCCGGCGCCGAGGCCCCCGCCGCCTTGAACACCTCATGGGAGGAGCAACGCCATGCGGCTTAAGCTCGAATCGCGCGCGGCACCATCGGCGGTGATGCGCTATGGCTCTCCGCTGGTGGCGCTGGCGCTGACGGCGGTCATCGGCAGCCTGATGTTCCTGTACCTCGGGCACAGCCCGCTGGCGGCGTTCCAGGCCTTGTTCGTGACACCCGTCAGCAGCCTGGGCGGCCTGGGTGAGCTGGCGCTCAAGGCGTCGCCGCTCATGCTGATCGCCACCGGCCTCACCGTGGGCTTTCGCGCCAACATCTGGAACATCGGCGCCGAAGGCCAATTGGTGATGGGCGCCATCGCCGGCGGGGGACTGGCGGTTCTTTTCCATGGCGCTCAGGGCGTGTGGCTGCTGCCGGCCATGATGCTGGCCGGCGCCGTGGGCGGGGCGCTCTGGGCCGCCATCCCGGCCGTGTTGCGCACCCGCTTCAACGCCAACGAGATCCTGACCAGCCTCATGCTGACCTACGTGGCGCAGCTCGTGCTGAGCTTCCTGGTCTATGGCCCGTGGCGCGACCCCGACGGCTTCAACTTCCCGCAGACCATCATGTTCGGCCAGAGCGCGCTGTTTCCCATCCTGATCGAGGGCACGCGTTTCAACGCCAGCCTCTTCGTCGCGCTGGCGGTGGTGGGCCTGGTGTGGGTCTTCATGAGCCGCAGCATCCTGGGCTATCAGATGCGCGTGGCGGGCCTGTCGGGTGCCGCGGCCCTGTTCGCGGGCATCGATGCGAAGCGCACCGTGTGGGTGGGCATGCTGGCCGGCGGCGTGGCGGCCGGCCTGGCGGGCGTTGGCGAGGTGGCGGGGCCGATCGGGCAGCTGCTGCCCGTGGTCTCGCCCGGTTACGGTTTCGCCGCGATCATCGTGGCCTTCGTCGGCCGGCTGCACCCGGTGGGCATCGTGCTGGCCAGCCTGCTCATGGCCCTGCTGTATCTGGGTGGAGAAGCCGCGCAGATGAGCCTGGGGTTGCCCGCCGCCATCACCGGTCTGTTCCAGGGCATGCTGTTGTTCATCCTGCTGGGAACGGATGTGTTCATCAACTACCGCCTGCGTGTGGTCCGTCCGGCCCTGCCGGCGCCTCGGCCGGCGGGTGAAGGAGTCCCTGCATGATCGACTTGCTGTTGCCCGTGGTGGTCGCCACCATCGGTGCGGGAACCGCCATCGCCTTCGCGGCCCTGGGGGAGCTCGTGACCGAAAAATCGGGTGTGCTCAACCTCGGTGTCGAAGGCATGATGCTGGTGGGCGCCATCGCGGCCTTCGCGGCGGCTTCGTCCAGCGGCAACCTGTGGATCGGCGTCGTGGCCGGTGTGCTCGCCGGCATGGTGCTGTCCCTGTTGTTTGCCTTTCTCACCCTCACGCTGATGGCCAACCAGGTGGCCTGCGGCTTGGCGTTGTCCATTTTCGGCGTCGGCCTGAGCGCCTACGCGGGCCTGAGCTACGTCAACATCGTCTTGCCCACCCAGCCGGTCTGGGCGCTGCCCGGCCTGGCGGCGCTGCCGGTGATCGGCCCCTTGTTCTTCCAGCACCAGCCGCTGGTGTACCTGTCGTGGATGCTGTTCGGTGCCGTGTGGTGGTTTCTCTACCGCAGCCGTGCCGGGCTGAAGCTGCGATCGGTGGGCGAATCGCCTTCGTCCGCGCATGCCCTGGGCCTGCCGGTGAACCGGGTGCGTTATCTCGCCACCCTGTTCGGTGGTGCCATGGCCGGCCTGGGGGGTGCCTTTCTCGCCGTCATGTACACGCCCATGTGGGTCGAGGGCATGACCGCGGGGCGGGGCTGGATCGCCCTGTCGCTGGTGGTGTTCGCCACTTGGCGGCCGGGCCGCATCCTGCTGGGCGCCTACCTGTTCGGCGGCATCACCGTGGCCCAGCTCTTTGCGCAGAGCCGAGGCGTCGCAGTGCCGTCCCAGCTCCTGTCCATGCTGCCCTACCTGGCCACCGTGGTGGTGCTGGTCGTCATCTCCAGCAACGCGCTGCGGATCCGGCTCAACACACCCGCCTCGCTGGGCCTGTCCTTCCGTCCCGCGTCATGAACCCGAACACGAATCCCTCTGAAGCCGACATCGAGTTGCTGCGCCAGGCGATCGCCTTGTCGGCGCAATCGCGTGCGCGCGGGCGCCACCCGTTCGCGGCCCTGGTGGCCGATGCCCAGGGGCGGGTCGTCGCCAGCGCGGGCAACAATTCCATGCCACCCGAAGGCGATCCGACCCAGCACGCCGAGCTGGCCGCCGCCGCCCTGGCCGCGCGGCAACTGATGCCGCAGGAACTGGCGCAATGCACGCTCTACACCAGCGCCGAGCCCTGCTGCATGTGCGCCGGCGCGGTCTATTGGACCGGCATCGGCCGGGTGGTGTACGCGCTGTCCGAGCACGCCTTGCTGGGGCTGACCGGTGACCACCCCGAGAACCCCACTTTCTCGCTGCCTTGCCGCGAGGTGTTCGCGCGCGGCCAGCGCGCCATCGAGGTGATCGGCCCCTTGCTGGAAGAAGAGGCAGCTGCACCGCATGCCGGCTTCTGGGACGCGCCGTCCTAAGCGGTGAAATCCACCGTGAGGGAGGGCAGGGGAGGTGTGAAGCGCGCCGACCAGCGCTCGCCGGGCCGCACCGCCCAGGCGTCGGTCCAGGTGCCGGTGGTGACCACGTCGCCGGGCCGCAGATCGGGCGCGCCGGGGCAGGCACGCAGGGTGTCGATGAAGTGCTTGAGCGCGCGCAAGGGGCTGTCGAGCACGTTGCTGCCCTGGCCCAGTTCGACCGGTTCTTCGTTCTTGAGCAGCGTGACACCGGCGTTGGCCAGCAGCGCATCGAGTTCGTCGGCGTTCCTCGCGAGCCCGCTCAAGGCCACGCGCGGGCCCACGAGCAAATGCGCGTGCAGCGCGCCGTCGACCACGGTGTCGGCCGGCAGGAACTTCCAGTCGGGCAGGTGCGACTGCACGATCTCGAAGCCCGGTGCGATCCAGTCGATGGCGTCGAACAGATCGTCCAGTGTGGCGTTCGCTGCGGGCGTGGCCTTCAGGCCGAACACGGTCTCGGGCTCCAGGCGAGGCTGGCAGCTGCGCTCGAGCGACACACGGCCTTCGCCCTCGCAGAACGTCAGCGTGGTGTCCCACACCGTGCCCCAGATCGGCGCGAACACGTTGTAGCGTGCCCAGATCGTGCGGTTGGTGAAGCCCACCTTGTAGCCGCGCGGCTGCTCGCCGCGCGCCAGGCGCAGGTCGCGCACCGCCAGGGCCTGTGCGTAGGCGGCGTCCAGATCGAAGCCGGCTTGCGCGCTGAGCGGGGCGGGCCAGAGGCGGCCCTGGTCCAGGTGGTCGAGCAGGGTCTGCGGGTTCATGGGCCCATCATAGTCAGGCGCTGGTGTCGGCGCGCCCGAACAGGCGGTGCACCTGGGCGCGGATCCACTGGTGCGCCGGGTCCTGCGCGGTGCTGGCATGCCAGACCAGGCGCACCTCGTAGCTGGGCGCGGCCGCGCGCGGCAGTTCCCACACGCGCAGGTCGTGGCGCTGGCCGAGGTTGGCGGCGTACATCTGCGGCACGATGGTCAGCAGGTCGGTGTTGAGCGCCAGCTCGGGCAGGGCGCCGAAGTGCCGCGCGCGCAGCACGATGCGCTCAGAGAGCTTCATGCGCACCAGCATCTTTTCGACGCTGCCGTGGAAGGTGGCGGTGGGCGAGGCCACGACCAGCGAGGCCTCGGACAACTGGCGGGCGCTCAGCGTGCGCCCCGCCGGCCCCGAGGCGGGACGCCAGCTCGAGGAGGTCAGCGCCACGTAGTGCTCGCGAAACAACAGCTCGGCGCGCACGCCGCGGTGGCGCGGCTGCAGGATGCCGATGGCGAAGTCGATGTCGCGCGATTCGAGCGCGGCCGGCACGTCCTCCGCCGCCACCGACACATTGGTCACGTGCGCCTGCGGCGCCTGCTGGCGCAGGGCCGCCGCCAGCGGCGGCAGGAACATCATCTCGCCCAGGTCCGACAGCGAGAGGCGCCAGCGCATCTCGCTGCGCGCGGGGTCGAAGTCGTCGCGCACGCTCACCAGGGCTTCGAGCATCTGCAGCTGCGCCTGCACCTCGGGTGCCACGCGCTCGCACAGGCGCGTGGGCTGCAGGCCGCCGGGCGAGCGCACGAACAGGTCGTCCTTGAAGTAGTCGCGCAGGCGCGCCAGGGCGTTGCTGGTGGCGGGCTGGGAGAGCGCGAGCGCCTTGCCGGCCGCCGTCACCGAACCGGTGCGGTGGATCGCGCCGAGCACGCGCAGCAGGTTGAGATCGAGTTGGCGGAAGTTCATGGCGAGCCTCTCAGGGTTGGCCCTGATTATCCATGCCGTGAATACACCACATCAGATCAATCCATTTGTCAGATGGGGATGGGGCGCCTACATTGCCGGGCATAACGACAGGAGACCCACGGTTGGAACGTTCATTCCACAGCGAAATCGAGGCCCTCAAGCTGGGCCACGGCGAGACCTTCCACGGCGAAGGCATTCTGGCAGTGACCAAGGCACTGCTGCAGTCCGGCGTCACCTACGTCGGCGGCTACCAGGGTTCACCCATCTCCCATCTGCTCGATGTGATGGTGCAGGCCAAGCCCTACATGGACGAACTCGGCGTGCACGTCGAGGCCTGCACGAACGAGAGTTCGGCGGCCGCGATGCTGGCCGCGTCCATCATGTACCCGGTGCGCGGTGCGGTCACCTGGAAATCGGTGGTCGGTACCAACGTCGCGTCCGACGCGCTGTCCAACCTGGCCTCGCCGGGGGTGATGGGCGGCGCGCTGATCGTGGTGGGCGAGGACTACGGCGAAGGCGCCAGCGTGATCCAGGAGCGCACGCACGCCTTCGCGATGAAGTCCGCGCTCTGGCTCATGGACCCGCGCCCCAACCTGCCGACCATCGTGCGCATGGTCGAGAAGGGCTTCGAACTCTCCGAGGCCTCGAACACGCCGGTGATGATGGAGCTGCGCATCCGCGCCTGCCACGTGCAGGGCAGCTTCGTGGCCAGCGACAACATCGCGCCCGCCATCTCCAGCCGCCTGCTGCAACAGGAGGCGGCCTCGTTCAGCTACGACCGCCTCTCGCACCCGCCGTCCACCTTCCGCCATGAGAAGCACAAGTACGAAGTGCGCATGCCGGCGGCGCGCAAGTTCATCGAGGAAGCGGGCCTGAACGAGCACTTCGACGGGCGCCACGGCGAGGTGGGCCTGATCGTGCAGGGTGGGCTCTACAACACCACCATGCGCGCGCTGCAGCAGGCCGGCCTGGCCAATGGCACGGGCGAGAGCGACATTCCGATGCTGGTGCTCAACGTGGTGTACCCGCTGGTGCCCGAGCAGATCGCCGCCTTCTGCGCCGGCAAGCGCGCGGTGCTGGTGATCGAGGAGGGCCAGCCCGAGTTCATCGAGCAGGACATCGCCACGCAGCTGCGCCGCGCCGACCTGCAGACCCGCCTGCACGGCAAGGACCTGCTGCCCATGGGCGGCGAGTACACGGCCGAGATCCTGCTGAAAGGCCTCACGGCCTTCGTGGGCGAGCACCTGCCCACGCTGGACACCACCGCGGCGACCACCTTCAGCACCGAGCTGGCCGAGGTGCGCGAGCGCGCGCTGGCCGAACTCGGCGGCGGCGTGCCCGCGCGCCCACCCAATTTCTGCACCGGCTGCCCGGAGCGCCCGGTGTTCGCCGCGCTCAAGCTGGTCGAGCGCGAGGTGGGCAAGCTGCACATCTCCACCGACATCGGCTGCCATTCCTTCGCCACCTTCGAACCGTTCTCGTTCGGCAACTCCATCCTCGGCTACGGCATGAGCATGGCGTCCAGCGCGGCGGTGAAGAACTTCTCGGCCAAGCGGCCGATCGCCATCATGGGCGACGGCGGTTTCTGGCACAACGGCCTGCTCTCGGGCGTGAGCTCGACCCTGCTCAACCAGGGCGACGGCGTGCTGGTGATCATGAAGAACGGCTACACCTCGGCCACCGGCACGCAGGAGACCATGTCCACGCCGGCCTCCGAAGCCAAGCGCGTGGCCGAAGGCTCCAGCGCCACGGCCGACGAGATGACGATCGAGAACACGCTGCAGGGCATGGGCGTGAAGTGGGTCAAGACGGTGCACAACTACCGCGTCTCCAAGGTGCGCGATGTCTTGAAGGAGGCGGTGAATTCGCCGTTCAAGGGCCTCAAGGTGGTGATCGCCGAAGGCGAGTGCCAGCTCGAACGCCAGCGCCGCCTCAAGCCGATCCGCGCGCGCCGCCTCAAGGAAGGCCTGCGCAGCGTGCGCACGCGCTACGGTGTGGACGAGGACACCTGCACCGGCGACCACTCCTGCATCCGCCTCTCGGGCTGCCCCACGCTCACCGTCAAACCCACGAACGATCCGCTGCGGCGCGAACCCGTGGCGCACGTCACCAACGGCTGCGTGGGCTGCGGCCTGTGCGGCGAGGTGGCCGACGCCGCCGTGTTGTGCCCCTCGTTCCACAAGATCGAGATCGTCACGCACCCCAGCTGGTGGGACCGCCTCACCGACCGCTTCAACCGCTTCTTCATCGGCCTGCTGCAGCCGGCCTGAGCCATGACCCCACAAGACAACTCCTACGGCATCCTGATCGCCGCGCTCGGCGGCGAAGGCGGCGGTGTGCTGGCCGACTGGCTGGTGCAGTGCGCGCGCCGCCACGGCCTGCCGGTGCAGGCCACCTCGGTGCCCGGCGTGGCGCAGCGCACCGGCGCCACCAGCTACTACATCGAGCTGCTGCGCGAACCCGTGAGCGGGTCGGCCCATCCCGTGTTCGGCCTCACACCGGTGGCCGGCCGCGTGGACGTGCTGGTGGCCAGCGAGCTGCTGGAGGCCGCTCGCATGGTCGAGCGCGGCTTCGTGACCGGCCGCACCACGCTGATCGCGTCCACGCACCGCGTCTACACCACGGTGGAGAAGATGCACATGGCCGACGGCCGGCAGGACCCGCAGCGCCTGGCCGATGCCGCGCGCGCGCTGGCGCGCCATGCGGTGCTGTTCGACATGGAAGCCGTGACCGTGAAGACTGGCACCGTGGTCTCCGCCGTGATGTTCGGCGCGCTCGCCGGCGCCGGTGTGCTGCCCTGGCCGCGCAGCGTGTGCGAGGACGTGATCCGCGAATCCGGCAAGGGCGTGCAGGCCAGCCTGGCCGGTTTTTCCGCCGCGTTCGACGAGGCCGCGCAACCTTCTACCCCCGCCACCGAGGTGTCGAAGGACGCGCTGCAGGTCCTGGCCGATGCCCAGCTGCCGTCTGTGTTGCAGGGCGAGTGGATGGTGCGCCTGCAGACCTGGCCGCCCGCCGTGCAGTTGCTCGCCGCGCACGGCGCGCTGCGCTGCCGCGACTACCAGAACGACCGCTACGCCCAGACCTTCTTCGACCATGTGCAAGGCCTGGTGGACGCGACGCCACCTGCCGCCAGCGAGGCCCTGGAAGAGGCGGTGCGCCACCTCGCGCTGTGGATGTGCTTCGAGGACGTGATCCGCGTCGCCGACCTCAAGACGCGGCGCAGCCGCTACGCGCGCGTGGCGAGCGAAGCCCAGGCCAAGCCGGGCGACATCGTGCGCGTCACCGAGCACTTCAAGCCCGGTATCGATGAAGTGGCGGCGGTGCTGCCGCGCGCACTGGGGCAGTGGCTGGTGGCGCTGGCCACGAAGCGCGGCTGGATGGGCAAGGCCCATGTGGGCCTGCACATCCGCTCCACCAGCCTCTGGGGCTATCTCATGCTGCGCAGCCTGGCCTGGCTGCGCCCGCTGCGGCCGCGTTCGCTGCGCTACGCGCAGGAGCACGAAACGCTGGGCGTGTGGCTCGCCGCCATGCGCCAGGTGCTGCGGCAGTCGCCCGCGCTGGCGCTGGTGCTCGCGGGCCTGCCGCAGGTGCTCAAGGGCTATGGCGACACGCAGGTGCGCGGCCGCGAGAACTACGCGCGCCTGTGGGCCCTGCACGTGGCGCCGGTGCTCGGCGGCACCGCCGACGCCGAGCAGGTCGCCCCCCGTTTGCGCGAGGCCCTGCGGACCACGCTCGCCGATCCCGAAGGCAAGCTCAACCAGGCGCACCGCGCCGCGCCCGGCCCCAAGGCGCAGCCCGTGTTCTGGGCCGCGAAGGCCCCACCCCGGGAAACCACGGTCACCCCTCACGCATGAATGCCTGCACCATGCGACCTTTCTTGAAAAACCTCAACAACCAGGAGACAAAGATGAAGAACCCGATCCAGACTTCCTTGCGCGCTGTTGCCATGGCAACCCTTCTGCTGGGCGCGGCCATCGCGCAGGCGCAGGACAAGGCGGTCGAGCTGAAGTTCGCGCACTGGCTGCCGGCCTCGCACCCGCTGGCCAAGCTCGGTTTCGAGCCCTGGGCCAAGTCGGTGGAAGCGGCGTCCAAGGGCTCGATCAAGGTCGCCCTGTTCCCGGCGCAGCAGCTCGGCAAGGCCGCCGACCACTACGACATGGCGCGCGACGGCATCGCCGAGATGACCTGGGTGAACCCGGGTTACCAGGCCGGCCGTTTCCCCATGATCGCCGCCGGTGAACTGCCCTTCCTGATCGGCAAGCCCGGCCCCGGCTCGGCCGCGCTGGACCAGTGGTACCGCTCCTACGCCGCCACCGAAATGAAGGACGTGAAGTTCTGCTTCGCGCACGTGCACATCGGCACCTTCCACGCCAAGAAGCCGATCACCGAACCCGGCCAGTTGAAGGGCATGAAGATCCGCTCGGCCAACGGCACCGTGGCCCAGACCATGACGCTGCTGGGCGCGACCAACGTGCAGGTCTCGGCCCCCGAGTCGCGCGACGCGCTCGACAAGGGCGTGGCCGATGCCATCACCTTCCCCTGGAACTCCATCGTGTCCTTCGGCATCGACAAGGCCGTCAAGTTCCACAGCGACATGCGCTTCTACGCCTCCGACTTCGTGTGGGTGCTCAACAAGCCCTGGTACGACAAGCTGGCGGCCGGCCAGAAGAAGGTCATCGACGACCACTGCAACAACGAATGGGCCGGCAAGGTCGGCGGCGCCTGGGGCGATGAGGAAGACTCGGGCCAGGCCAAGCTGGAGAAGACGCCGGGCCACACCATCGTGAAAATCTCGCCCGCGCAGCTCGACGTGTGGAAGAAGGCGGTGGATCCCGTGTACGCCCAGTGGGTGAAGGCCGCCGACGCCGCGGGAAACAAGGGCCAGGCCGCGCTGGATGACCTGCGCAAGGAACTGGCCAACCGCAAAGCCGGCAGCTGATGAAGCGCCTGTTCTCGGCCATCGAGACGGTGGCCGCGCTGTTCCTGCTGCTGATCGCGCTGCTGACGGCCGGCAACGTGCTGCTGCGCTACGCGTTCAGCATGCAGATCCCCGACTGGTTCGACGGCACGCAGATGCTGCAGGGCATCGCGATGTTCTGGGGCATCGCCCTGGCCACCTACTACGGCACCCACATCGGGGTCGACATTGTGTGGGAGCACCTGAGCCCCAAGGGCCAGCGCCGCATGGACCTGCTGGCCACCGCCCTGAGCGCCGCCTTCCTCGTGCCCCTGGCATGGATGGTGTGGGTCAAGGTGGGTGGCACCGGCAGCCAGGGCACCATGGACCTGCGGCTGCCGCTGCAGTGGTTCTACAGCGTGGCGGCCGTGGGCGCCAGCGTGGCGGGGGTGCTGGCGCTGGTGCGCCTGGTGCACCTGTGGCAGGGCCGCGCGGCCAGCCCCGAGCCGGTGGACGACGACGTGCCAGGAGCGGCCCATGGATCGTGATCTGGTGGCCCTGCTGGGCTTCGTGGGCATGTTCGCCCTCATGGCCGTGCGCGTGCCGATCGGCGTCGCCATGGGCATCGCCGGCGTGGGCGGTTTCGCGCTGCTCTCGGGCACCACGCCCGCGCTGAACCTGTTGGCCAACGTGCCGCTGTCGGTGCTCACCGACTACAACCTCATCGTGATCCCGATGTTCATCCTGATGGGGGCTTTCGCCTCGCATTCGGGCATGAGCACCGAGCTGTTCAAGGCGGGGCGGGCCTGGCTGGGCCATCGGCGCGGCGGCCTGGCGCTGGCATCCATCGCGGCCTGCGGCGGCTTCTCGGCCATCAACGGGTCGTCGGTCGCCACCGCGGCCACCATGACGCAGGTGGCCCTGCCCGAGATGCGCCGCGCGGGTTACCACCCGGGCTTCTCGGCCGGGCTGATCGCGGCCGGTGGCACGCTGGGCATCATGATCCCGCCCTCGGTGATCATGGTGCTCTACGGCATCATGACCGAGACCGACATCACCAAGCTGTTCGCGGCCGGCATCATCCCCGGCTTCATGGCGATCGGGTTCTACAGCGTGGTGGTGGCCATCGTGGCGCGCCTGCGGCCCGACACCATGCCCCGCGGCGAACGCCTGGGCTGGGGCGAGCGCTTCGCCTCGCTGCGCCCGCTCTGGGCGGTGGTGGTGCTGTTCGTGTTCGTGCTGGGTGGCATCTACGGTGGCATCTTCACCGTGCAGGAAGCGGCCGGCGTGGGCGCGATCGGCACGCTGGCCATCGGCATGCTGCGCGGGCGCCTGGGCTGGAAACAGATCAAGGCCGCCCTCATCGGTGCGCTGCGCGTGTCCTCGGCCATCATGATGATCGTGGTCGGCGCCTACCTGTTCGGCTACTTCCTCACCATCACCCAGTTCACGCAGAACGCGGTGGAGTTCCTGGTGCACCTGCCGGTGGGGCCGTATGGCGTGCTCGCGCTCATCATGGTGGGCTACCTGATCCTCGGCGCGGTGATGGACGAGCTCGCGATGATCCTGCTGACCGTGCCCATCGTGTTCCCCGCGATGATGCAGCTGGGTTTCGACCCGGTGTGGTTCGGCGTGATCGTGGTGATGGCGGTGACCTTCGGCATGATCTGCCCGCCCGTGGGCATGAACGTGTTCGTGATCAACTCCATCGCGCGCGACGTGCCGCTGGGCGCGATCTACAAGGGCACCATGCCCTTCATCGCGGTGGACGTGGTGCGCCTGCTGATCCTGTGCGCGTTCCCGGCCCTGTCGCTGTGGCTGCCAGGGTTCATTGAATAGCGGCATGGCGCCCGCGTGGCGCTATGCTGCCGTTCATGAACACCCCTTTCCTCGAAACCCTTGAAGCGGTGAGCGGCGGCGACGCCGCCGCCCAGCCCGCCGCCTCCATCATCGTGCTGCACGGCCTGGGCGCCGACGGCAACGACTTCGTGCCGATCGCGCGCGAGCTCGACCTGCGCGCGCTCGGCCCGGTGCGCTTCGTGTTCCCCAGCGCCCCGGTGCTGCCGGTCACGCTCAACGGCGGTTACCGCATGCGCGCCTGGTACGACATCCACCCGCCCAGTGCGAACCCGGCCGTGCCGCGCCTCGAAGACGAGGCCGGCCTGCGCGCCGCGCAAGGCCTGGTGCAGGGCCTGATCGACCGCGAGGTCACGCGTGGCGTGCCGGCCCACCGCATCGTGCTCATGGGTTTCTCGCAAGGCTGCGCGATGACGCTCATGACCGGCCTGCGCGCGCCGCAGCGCCTGGCCGGGCTGGCGGGGCTCTCAGGCTACCTGCCGATCGCCGAAACCACCGCCGCCGAGCGCGGTGAGGCCAACCGCGACACACCCATCTTCCTCGCGCACGGCGAAGACGACCCCATGGTCACCATCGACCGAGCCATCGCTTCGCGCGACGAGCTGCAGCGCCTGGGGTATGCGGTGGAATGGCACAGCTACCCGATGGAACACACCGTGAGCACGCAGGAGGTGGACGACCTCAACGTGTGGTTGTTGAAGGTCCTGGCCGACGCATGAGCGTGCCGGCCAGGCGCGCCATGTCGCGCCCGTAGAGGATCAGCGCCAGCGCCAGGCCGATCACCGGCATCGCGACGAACACCCAGCCGGTGAGCCGCTCGCCGCCCAGCCACACGCCCACGCACAGCGCCACCACGGGGTTCACGAAGGAGTAGCTGCCCGCCAGCGCCGCCGTGGTGTTCTTCAGCAGCCAGAGGTAGGCGTTGAGCGTGACCATGGTGCCCATGACCACCAGGTACAGCCAGGCCAGCACCGAGGCCAGCGACACCTGTTGCCAGGCCACGGTGCGCGCGCCCGGCTCCCACAGCGCGGCCACCACCAGCCCGAGCAGGCCGCCCAGCAGCCACTGCGCGGCCGAGGCCATGGCCGGTGGTGGCAGGGCCATGCGGCGCGAGGCGTAGGAACCGAGGCTCCAGGCCAAGGGCGCGCCGAAGGCGCACAGCGAGCCCATCAACGTGGTCGAAAAATCGCCCTCCAGCGCCAGCAGCAGCGCGCCGCTGGCGCCCAGCGCGAGGCCGATCCAGCTGGTGAGGGGCACGCGCTCGCCGCCCCAGCGCGTCCACAGCGCGAGCCACATCGGCATGGTGGTCACCACGGTGGCCATCAGGCCCGAGCCGATGCCGGCCTTCTGCGCCAGCACCACCAGCGCCATGGCCGCGAAAGCCATCAGGCCGCCGATGAGGGCGCTCGCGCGCCACTGCGCCGCCGTCGGCCAGGCCTGGCCCTGCCAGCGCGCGATGCCGAGCATCAACACACCCGCGAGCACGAAGCGCGCGCCGTTCATGAGCACGGGCGGCAGGGACTGCATGGCCACGTCGAGCGCGAAGTAGGTCGTGCCCCAGACCAGGTAGACGATCAGCAGGGCGCCACCCAGGCGCAGGGTCTGGCGGTCCAGGCGATTCAGGTTGAAAATGGCAGGCATCGCGAGTTGATTGGCGGAAATTATTCGGCATATCGCTTCATGACTGTATTTTGATCACAATATCGGCCGTATGCAAGCAAATATCAATATCGACGACACGGACGCCAGAATTCTTACGGTTCTGAGCGCCGACAGCCGGCGTTCCTACGCCGAGGTGGCGGCCGAGGTGGGCCTGTCCACGGCCGCCGTGCACGAGCGCGTGAAGAAGATGGCCGAGCGCGGTGTGATCGAACGCTTCGCCTTGCGCGTGGACCCGGACCGCGTGGGCTTGCGCTTCACCGCCTTCGTGGCGATCCGCAACGACGGCGGCGCGCACTGCCGCGACGTGGCGCCGCGCCTGCGCGAGCTGCCCGAGGTGCTGGAGCTGCACAGCGTGGCCGGCGAACACGACTTCCTGGCCAAGATCCGCACCACCCACGCGCGCGCGCTGGAAGAGGTGCTCTACAAGATCAAGGCCATTCCCGGCGTGGCGCGCACCACCAGCACCGTGGTGCTCAACACCGAGTTCGAAGACCGCCCGCTGCAGCTGCCCGCCGACCGCGAGGCCTGAGGCGGCTCAGGGTGTCTCGCGCAGCCAGTAGCCGGGCCGCGCGTAGACCTTCTTGAGGTGGTCGATGAAGAAGCGCACCTTGGCCGGCAGGTGCCGCTGCTGTGGGTAGACGGCCAGGATGTCGTAGGCGGGCAGGGCGAATTCGTCGAGCACCGTGACCAGCTCGCCGCGCTGCAGCTGCGCCTGGATCTCCCAGGTGGAGCGCCAGCCCAGGCCCATGCCCTCGCTGACCCAGCGGTGCAGCAGCTCGCCGTCGTTGCAGTCCAGGTTGCCTTCCACGCGCACCGTCACCGTGCGATCGCCCTGCTGGAAGTACCAGCCGCGCTGCTGGCCGCCCTGCAGGTTGAAGGCCAGGCAGTTGTGTTCCTTCAGGTCGTCCAGCGTGCGCGGCTTGCCGTGCTTGCGGAAGTAGGCTGGCGTGCCGCAGACCACGCGCTGGTTGGTGGCCAGGTGCACGGCGACGAAGTTGGGGTCGATCGCGCCGCCGATGCGCAGGCCCAGGTCGTAGCCCTCGCGCACCAGGTCCACCACGCGGTCGGTGAGGTTGAACGAGAGCTTGACCTCGGGGTTGGCCTTGAGGAAGGCGCTGGCGTGCGGCGCCACGTGCAGGCGCCCGAAGGCCGCCGGGGCCGACACCACCAGGTGGCCGCTGGCGCGGTGCTTCTGCGCCGACACCGTGGCCTCGGCGGCCGACCACTGCGCCAGCAGCGTGCGGCACTCGTCCAGAAAACCCGCGCCCTGCTCGGTGAGCGCCAGGCGCCGGGTGGAGCGGTGGATCAGCTGCGTGCCCAGGCGGCGCTCCAGCGCGTCGATGCGCCGGCCCATCATCACCGGCGTGATGCCCGCGTGCAGCGCGGCGGCGGCCAGGCTGCCGTGCTCCATCGCCATCACGAAGGCCTCGATTTCCTTGAAGCGGTCCATGGCGGCATGTTAACGCCGTTGGCGGCTCATTGCATACCTGGAGTATCGAATCAGCGTACCGCCGCTGCCATTCCCAAGAGGAAGGGTTCTCCCTAGCATCGAACCCAGTCCCTCAACCCAGGTAAGGAATCGCATCATGGCCCGAATGACCGCGGCGCAAGCCGCCATCTGTGTGCTGGAGAAGGAAGGCATCTCGCAGGCCTTCGGTGTGCCCGGCGCCGCCATCAACCCGTTCTACGCCGCCATGCGCCAGCGCGGCAGCATCAGCCACATCCTGGCGCGGCACGTGGAAGCCGCCTCGCACATGGCCGAGGGCTACACCCGGGCGCGCGCCGGCAACATCGGTCTGTGCATCGGCACCAGCGGCCCGGCCGGCACCGACATGATCACCGGCCTGTACTCGGCGCAGGCCGACAGCATCCCCATCCTCTGCGTCACCGGCCAGGCGCCGCGCGCCCGGCTGTACAAGGAAGACTTCCAGGCGGTGGACATCGAGAGCATCGCCAAGCCGGTCACCAAGTGGGCCGTGACGGTGCGCGAGCCCGCGCTGGTGCCGCGCGTGTTCCAGCAGGCCTTCCACCTCATGCGCTCGGGCCGCCCGGGGCCGGTGCTGATCGACCTGCCGTTCGACGTGCAGATGGCCGAGATCGAATTCGACCCCGACACCTACGAGCCCCTGCCGGTCTACAAGCCCGCCGCGAACCGCCGGCAGATCGAGAAGGCGCTGGACATGCTGGCCGCGTCCACCAAGCCGCTCATCGTGGCCGGCGGCGGCATCATCAACGCCGACGCGGCCGACCTGCTGGTGGAGTTCGCCGAGCTCACCGGCGTGCCGGTGATCCCCACCCTCATGGGCTGGGGCACGATCCCCGACGACCACCCGCTCATGGCCGGCATGGTGGGCCTGCAGACCAGCCACCGCTACGGCAACGCCACCATGCTCGCGAGCGACTTCGTGCTCGGCATCGGCAACCGCTGGGCCAACCGCCACACCGGCTCGGTGGAGACCTACACCAAGGGCCGGAAGTTCGTGCATGTGGACATCGAGCCCACGCAGATCGGCCGCGTGTTCGATCCCGACTACGGCATCGTGTCCGACGCCAAGGCCGCGCTGCAGCTGTTCGTGGACGTGGCGCGCGAGCGCAAGGCCGCCGGCCGCTGGCCGAGTTACGCCAACTGGGCCGGCCGCTGCGCCGAGCGCAAGCGCCTCATGCTGCGCCAGACGCACTTCGAGCAGATCCCGATGAAGCCGCACCGCGTCTACGAAGAGATGAACCAGGTGTTCGGCCGCGACACGGTGTACGTGAGCACCATCGGCCTGTCGCAGATCGCGGGCGCGCAGTTCCTGCACGTCTACGGCCCGCGCCAGTGGATCAACTGCGGCCAGGCCGGCCCGCTGGGCTGGACCATGCCGGCCGCGCTGGGCGTGGTGGCGTCCGACCCGACGAAGAACGTGGTCGCGCTCTCGGGCGACTACGACTTCCAGTTCCTGATCGAGGAACTCGCGGTGGGCGCGCAGTTCCGCCTGCCGTACGTGCACGTGCTGGTGAACAACTCCTACCTCGGCCTGATCCGCCAGAGCCAGCGCGGCTTCGACATGGACTACTGCGTGCAACTGGCCTTCGACAACCAGAACCTGGACGAGGGCGCGGGCGAGTTGCGCGGCTACGGGGTGGACCACGTCGCCGTGGTCGAGGGCCTGGGCTGCAAGGCCCTGCGCGTGACCGACCCCGAGAAGCTGCAGGGCGCCTTGCGCGAAGCGCAGCAACTCGCCGCGTTGCACCGCGTGCCGGTGGTGGTGGAATGCATACTGGAACGCGTCACCAACATCGCCATGGGCACCGAGATCGACAAGATCAACGAATTCGAGGCCATCGACTGCCGCGCCCCGCAGGGCCTGGAGACGGTGGGCCTGCTGGACTGAACCCGAGAACAGAGACAAGGACACCTTCCCATGCCGACCTTCGCCGCCAACCTCTCCATGCTCTGGAACGAGCTGCCCTTTCTTGACCGCTTCGCCGCCGCCGCGCGCGCGGGCTTCAAGTCGGTGGAGTTCCTGTTCCCCTACGACTTCCAGCCCGACGAGATCAGGCAGCGCCTGACCGAGCACCAGCTGCAGCTGGTGCTGCACAACATGCCGGCGGGCGACTGGGCCGCCGGTGAACGCGGCAAGGCCTGCTGGCCCGGCCACGAGGACGAGTTCCGCGCCAACGTGGCGCGCGCCCTGCAGTACGCCACCGCGCTGGGTGCGCCGAACCTGCACTGCCTGGCCGGCATTCCGCCCAAGGGCACGGGCACCGCACAGGCGCAGGCCACGCTGGTGAGCAACCTGCGCTTCGCCGCCGAGGCCGCGAAGCAACACGGGGTGCGCCTGCTGCTCGAGCCCATCAACCATTTCGACATCCCCGGCTTCTTCGTGAACCGGCCGCGCCAGGCGATCGCCTTGATGGACGAGGTCGGCTCGGACAACCTCTTCCTGCAGTACGACATCTACCACGCGCAGCGCATGGAGGGCGAGCTCACCAACACCATCAAGGACCTGCTGCCGCGCATCGCCCACATGCAGCTGGCCGACACGCCCGGCCGCCACGAGCCGGGCACCGGCGAAATCAACTACCGCTACCTGTTCGACGCCATCGACGACCTGGGCTACACCGGCCAGATCGGCTGCGAATACAAGCCGCGCGACCCCGGCCCCGGTGGCACGGACAAAGGCCTCTCGTGGGTGGCCGCGCACGGCCAGACGCTCGAACTGCAAGGAGAACCGGCATGACCAAGGACGGACTCAAGGTCGGCTTCGTCGGCCTGGGCATCATGGGCGCGCCCATGGCCCTCAACCTGCTCAAGGCCGGGCATGCGCTGTTCGTGGCCAGCCGCGGCAAGATCCCGGCGGCCTTCGCGGAAGCCGGCGCCACCGTGTGCACCAACGCCACCGAGGTGGCGCGGCGCGCCGACATCGTGATCACCATGGTGCCCGACACACCGCACGTGGACGACGTGCTGTTCGGCGAGACCGGCGTGGCCAAGGGCCTGAAAGACAGCGCGACCGGCCCGGACGGCCGGGTGGGCAAGCTGGTGATCGACATGAGCTCCATCAGCCCCATGGCGACCAAGGCCTTCGCGCAGAAGATCAACGCCCTGGGCTGCGATTACCTGGACGCCCCGGTCAGCGGCGGCGAGGTGGGCGCCAAGGCCGCGAGCCTGACCATCATGGTGGGCGGCCCACAGGCCGCGTTCGACCGCGCCCAGCCGCTGTTCGCTGCCATGGGCAGGAACATCACCCTGGTGGGCGGCAACGGCGACGGCCAGACCACCAAGGTGGCCAACCAGATCATCGTGGCGCTCAACATCGAGGCCGTGGCCGAGGCCCTGCTGTTCGCCAGCAAGGCCGGCGCCGACCCGGCCAAGGTGCGCCAGGCGCTCATGGGCGGCTTCGCGGCCAGCCGCATCCTGGAGGTGCATGGCGAGCGCATGGTCAAGCGCACCTTCAACCCGGGTTTTCGCATCGAGCTGCACCAGAAGGACCTGAACCTCGCGCTGCAGGGCGCGAAGGAACTGGGCCTGAGCCTGCCGCACACCGCGAGCGCGGCCCAGCTCATGCAAAGCTGCGCCGCCCACGGCATGGCCGGGCTGGACCACTCGGCCCTGTGCCGCAGCCTGGAGCTGATGGCGAAGCACGAGATCGCCCCCGAACCGGCGGCCTGAGCTCAGGCGTCCGAGGCGGCGCCGGGGTCGATCAATTCGACCGAGCGCAGCACATGGCGCCACTCGGGGTGGTCGGGGGAGGCCGCCCAGTGGCGCATCGCGTCGAGGAACAGCGCGATGAAGCTGCGCGCCGCGGGCGAGGGTGTTTCCTGCGCGCGGCGCACCACGCCCACCAGGTGGGAGCGGAAGCGCTCGCGCAAGGGCAGGGCCACCAGGCGGTCGCGCAGGCTGGCGGTTTCCACCAGCGGCCAGGGGCAGAAACTGAGCATGTCGGTCTGCTGCACCAGCGTGAGCATGAGCGAGGCCGAGTGCGCCAGGTGGATGCGCTGGCGCGGCGGCTCGATACCGTGCTGCCCGAACAGGTTGTCCAGGATCATCGCGCGCTCGATCGGCGCGAAGTTGAGGATCCAGTCGTCGTCGAGCAGCTCGGCCAGCGAGCGCGCGGCGCTGCGCGGGTGGCCCAGGCGCGCCACCACCGTCATGTCGTAGCTGAACAGGGGCATGGCCTGTAGGCCCTGCATCGCGTCGTCGGGGGCGATGCGCCCGATCATGAGGTCCAGGCTGCCTTCGCGCAGCTTGGGGTAGGCCAGGGCGGACAGGCCGTCGAAGAACTCGAGCTGCACGTGCGGCAGGGCCGCCCGGAAGGCCGGCACCACGCGCGCGAGCAGCGTCTGCGCGACCCAGGGCGTCACACCCACCGACAGCCGCTGCGTGGCGCCCGAGTCGCGGTGGCGCGCCAGCGCCTCCTCGGCCTCGCGCAGCTGGGCCGTCACGCGCTGGGCGTGGACCAGCAGATCCTGGCCCGCCGGCGTGAGGGCGATGCCGTGGCCGTGCCGCGTGAGCAGCGCGATCTCGGCGTGCGTCTCCAGCTCGCGCAGCCCCTGCGTCACCGTGGCCTGGCTCAGCCCCAGCGAGCGCGCCGCCGCGCGGATGCTGCCTTCGGCGGCCACCGTCGCGAGGTAGCGGAGCTGGTGCACTTTCATATGACGGCATTATGTCCACGACAGGCAGCGGCGAGCGTCGAGCAGTTTGACCTGTCTACCCCGCGCGGGGGGCGGTTCATAGACTCGCCGGCATGAACTTCTGCATCGACAACGCTGCCGCCATTCACCAAGTGCTGCCCGCCGTGCGCGAGACCGCCGCCGAGATGGTGGCCCTGCGGCACCAGATCCACGCCCACCCCGAACTCGCCTACGAAGAGTTCGCCACCAGCGACCTCGTGGCCGCCCGCCTGGCCGAGTGGGGCTACGAGGTGCACCGGGGCCTGGCCGGCACCGGTGTGGTGGGCACGCTGCGCCGGGGGCAGGGCACGCGCCGCCTGGGCATCCGCGCCGACATGGACGCGCTGCCCATCCAGGAAACCACGGGCCTGCCTTACGCGAGCACCGTGGCCGGCAAGATGCACGCCTGCGGCCACGACGGCCACACCGCCATCCTGCTCGCCGCCGCGCGCTGCCTGGCGCAGGAAGGGGGCTTCGACGGCACGCTGAACCTGATCTTCCAGCCCGCCGAAGAAGGCCTGGGCGGCGCCCGCCGCATGGTCGAAGAAGGCCTGTTCGAGCGTTTCCCGTGCGACGCGGTGTACGCGCTGCACAACATGCCGGGCTTTCCTGTCGGCCAGTTCGGTTTCAAGGAAGGGCCGTTCATGGCCTCGTCCGATTCGGTCATGGTGACGGTGCAGGGCCAGGGCGGGCACGGTTCCTCGCCGCACCTCGCGGCCGACCCGGTGGTGGCCGCCGCCCACATCATCGTGGCGCTGCAGACCATCGTCTCGCGCAACGTGGACCCGCGCGAGATGGCGGTGATCTCCGTGGGGGCGATCCACGGCGGCGACGCGCCCAACGTTATCCCCGGCAGCGTGCAGATGCGCCTGACGGTGCGCGCCTACCGCCCCGAGATCCGCGCCATGCTGCGCGAGCGCATCACCGCGCTCGTGCAGGCGCAGGCCGCCACGCTGGGCGTGCGCGCCGAGGTGGACTACCACTGGCGCTATCCCGCGCTGGTCAACCACGTGGAGAGCACGCGCTTCGCGCGCGAGGTCGCGCGCGACTGGCTGGGCGACGAGGGCCTGCTGCCCGAGCTGCAGCCGCTCACCGGCAGCGAAGACTTCTCGTTCATGCTGGAGCACTGCCCGGGCAGCTACCTCATCGTCGGCAACGGCGTGGGCGAGCACCACGGCAGCGGCGGCTGCATGGTGCACAACCCCGGTTACGACTTCAACGACGCCATGCTGCCCATCGCCGCGAGCTACTGGGTGCAGCTGGCGCGCCGTTTCCTGGCGCCCGCGAGCTGAGCGGCGCCGCATCTCCTGTCCCGCAACCCACGAAGGCACCGCCACCATGTCCCACCCGCTCCTCTCGTTCTCCCGGCGCGCGGCCATCGCCGCCCTCGGTGCCACCGCCCTCGTCGCTGTGGCTTCCCCGGCCCTGGCCCAGGGCGCTTACCCCACCAAGCCGATCCGCATCGTGGTGGGTTACGCGCCGGGTGGTTCGGTGGACATGGCCGCGCGCGTGGTCGCCGACGTGCTCACCGCCAAGCTCGGCACCACGGTGGTGGTGGAGAACGTCTCGGGCGCGGCCGGCATCGTCGCGGCGCAGCGCGTGGTGTCCAGCGCTGCCGACGGCTACACCCTGCTGGCCGGTTCGAGCAACGAGATGGCCGCCACCGGCCTGGTGAACCCGGCGCAGAAGTACGACCCGATCAAGGACCTCACGCCCATCGGCCTCATCGCCACGGCGCCCGTGCTGCTGGTGGCCGGATCCGGGATGCCGGTGAAGAACCTCGACGAGTTCATCGCGCTGGTCAAGCGCAACCCCGGCAAGTACAGCTACGGCAGCTCGGGCGTGGGCTCGACGCTGCACTTCGCGGGCGAACTCGTGAAGCAGCGCGCCGGCCTGTTCATCACGCACATTCCCTACCGCGGCACCAGCGCGCTCACCAGCGATCTGGCCGGCGGCACGCTGGACTTCGCCATCGTCTCGCCCACCGCCGCCGCTCCCTTCCTTCAGGGTGGGCGCATCACCGCGCTGGGCATCACCTCGGCGCAGCGCTTTCCTGCCTTGCCGCAGGTGCCCGCGCTGGGTGAGCACCCGCAGCTCAAGGGCTACGACCTGGTCGGCTGGTTCGCGCTCGCCGCGCCGCGCGGACTGCCGCCGGAGATCGCGCAGCGCCTCTCGGCCGCGCTCAAGGCGGGGCTGGCGGAGCCGGGTTTCCGCCAGCGCCTGGAGGCGGGCGGCGCCATTCCGCCGGCCGGCAACGAAGACCTGGCGCAGATCATGCGCGCCGACCTCCAGAAGTACGCGGGCTTGGTGAAATTCGCGAACATGCGCGAGTGAGTCGGGGGTGGGTTTCGGGTGTTACCAGTCTGTAACCCGATGTACCCTGGGGTCGCTAGACTTCCCCCTCATGAACGAGCCGACTACCCCACCCAGTCTGAACGACCCCCGCGCCCTGCTGCGCCACCTGTACGACGTGGCGGTGCAGCGCGCGCTGCCTTTGCACAACACGGCCGCGAGCCTGCCGAAACCGCCCAAAGGCCGCACCCTGGTGCTGGGCGCGGGCAAGGCCGGCGGGGCCATGGCGCAGGCGGTGGAAGCCCTGTGGCCGGCCGACGCGCCGCTCTCGGGCCTGGTCGTCACGCGCTACCACCACACGCCGCCCCGGCCTGAAGGCCTGCCGCGGCGCATCGAGGTGGTGGAGGCTTCCCACCCCGTGCCCGACGCGGCCGGGCTCGACGCCGCGCAGCGCATCCTGAAACTCGCCGATGGCCTCACGGCCGACGACCTGGTGCTGTGCCTGATCTCCGGCGGCGGCTCGGCCCTGCTCACGCTGCCCTGCGAAGGCCTCACGCTGGAAGACAAGCAGCGCATCAACCGCCAGTTGCTGGAGAGCGGCGCGCACATCGGCGAAATGAACACCGTGCGCAAGCACCTCTCGGCCATCAAGGGCGGGCGCCTGGCGGCGGCCTGCGCGCCCGCGCGCGTGGTCACGCTCACCATCAGCGACGTGCCGGGCGACGACGTGAGCGTGATCGCCAGCGGCCCCACCGTGGCCGATGCCTCCACCTGCGCCGAGGCGCTGGACATCCTGCGCCGCTACGGCATCGACGTGCCGCCGGCGGTGCGCGCGCAGCTGGAGAGCGGCGCGCTCGAAACCCCCAAACCCGGCGACGCCCGCCTGCAGGGCCACGCGGTGGAACTCATCGCCACCCCGCAGCAAAGCCTGGAGGCCGCCGCCGAGGCGGCGCGGGCCCTGGGCCTGAACGTGGTGATCCTCAGCGACGAGATCGAAGGCGAGTCGCGCGAGGTGGGCAAGGTGCACGGCGCGATGGCGCGCTCCACCGCGCTGGGCCGCAGCAGCTTCCAGACGCCCTGTGTGATCCTGAGCGGCGGCGAAACCACCGTCACGGTGCGCCCACGCGCGCCCGGCCAGGCCAAGGGCCGGGGCGGGCGGGCCGGCGAGTTCTGCCTGGGCCTGGCGCAGGCCCTGGGCGGACAGGCCGGCGTGTGGGCCCTGGCGGCCGATACCGACGGCATCGACGGGGTAGAGGACAATGCGGGTGCGCTGGTGACGCCCGACACCCTGGCCCGAGCCAGCGAAAAGGGCCTCAAGCTCACCGACCACCTGGCCCGCAACGACGCCTACGGCTTCTTCGAGCCGATCGGCGACCTGGTGATCACCGGGCCCACGCACACCAACGTGAACGACTTCCGGGCCGTGCTGGTGGTGTGACACCGGCGCGTTCCGCCCGGCGGTGAACCCCGCCGGCGGAGCCCCCACAACCCGCTTGATGTCGATCGCGCCCGCGAGGGCGCCCTAGGAAAGTCTTTTGCGCAGCCATTTCAACCGTTCCGCCCTGGTGCGTCAGCTCGCCGGGTGGTTGCCCGTGTCGGCGGATGTGCCGCGCCAGGACATGGCCGAGCGCCTGGGCGAGTGGTTGAACGTGGCCGACGCCATCGCCCTGCATTCGGCCCACCAGACCCTGCCCTCGGTCACGGCCCGGCGCGCCGCCGTCAAGAACAACGCCGCCGATGCGCAGGCCGAGCTGCAGCGCCTGCGCGCCACGCTCAGCCAGTCCATCACAACGCCACCCCAACCGCCGGTGGACGCCAGCGACGCCGAATTCGCCCCCCACCACCAGCGCTGCCTCGACCAGCAGCGCCGCATGGAGATGGGCATCGACGCGCTGCGCGGCCACCTGCGCCAGACCCTGGCCGCCACCTCGCCCCGGCTGGCACAGCTCGCCGCGCTGGACGCCACGCTGGACCAGATGCTGGGCGGGCGCGAGCAGCGACTGCTCGCCGGCCTGCCGGCCTTCCTCAAGGCGCGGTTCGAACACCAGCGCCAGACCCACCCCGACACCTGGCC